>DAOWAH010000096.1 GCA_030634675.1 Fidelibacterota bacterium | reverse complement strand
TTCCGAACCCGGTCTTTAGCAATCCGGCTGGCGGTGATATTGGCTACCGTACCGTTATGAAAGCGAATCCGGGCATTGGCAATATCCACCGATTTAGTCATGATCGAAACTCCGCTGGCCCGGATATTATTCACAGATCAATCAAACAAAGATAGAATAATATCAATGTCATGGATCATCAGATCCAATACTACCGGAACATCAGTCCCGCGCACGGTGTAAGGAGCCAGTCGCTGGACTTCAATGAATTTTGGTTGCAGGTTAAAATCTTTTAGCGGTAACAGAGCCGGATTCAAACGCTCGATATGCCCGATCTGCAACAGAACGCCCTGCTTGCCGCTCATTGTGATCAGTCTATCAGCCTCAGCCACAGTTTTGGTGATCGGTTTTTCGATGAAAACATGTTTCCCGGCCTCCAGACATTTTCCGGCCACTGTCGCATGCGTTTGTGTTGGGGTTACTACCGCTACCGCATCAACTGAGTCCAATAATTCATCCAGCGAACTAAACGCTGTGGTCGGGTATTGTTGTGCGATTTTTTGGGCACGTCCCTGATCAGTATCAAATATACCGACCAGCCGCACACCAGTTAAGCGACTAAAATGCTTGACATGGTGTTGTCCTAGGTGTCCAACACCTATAATGCCGACTTTAATTTTTTCATTCATTGATATCACCGTATTGGAACTTATTATCCTTAAAAATTAACTTTAAGTTACCGTACAGGGGAATGATTATCTATCCGGCTTGCTAGTAATTGCACTTAGCGGAGTTGCCATCCGATTTAAAACACTTGCTTTTAGGTTGTATTACCTTCAATTTGTAGCGAAAAATTTGTTCATCCGTAATGAGATTCCGGTCTATTTTCATGATATAAAATTAGTTCCGGTTAAAGGGAGTTCTAAAGATGGATAATGACTTGAAGTCAGGCCTCGGTTATATTATTCCGATTGGTGCCATCATCGGCTATGTATTTGCGTTGGCTGCTGAAAATTTTTATTTAGGCTTGATTTTGGCCACGGCCGGTATTTTACTCTGGTTCATCTATCTGTTGATATTTGAAATCCGGCCCCCGCAACCGTTTGGCAATTTTATTATATTATTTGGTGTATTGATGGCTTTCAGTATGTTTCTGGCAACCGGATTGGAACAGGACCTCTTTGGTGGCTATATACTCAAACCTGATGGTTTGGTTTACGCCATTTTAATTCTGTTCTTTACCATAATGGCGGGTGTGTTATTCCGTACCATGAGCCGCAAACAGGATCTGACAATTGAATCACAACTGAGTCAGGCTGATCGGGATCTGGTGAAAAAGGCCATCGGTAAAGAAGCCGGAGCGGAAACCGAACCACGGATAATTGTAGTTAAGCAGGAAGCGCCACCCCCGGAAAAAGAAGAGGAACCGGAACAAGAATACGATTATGGTGAATACGACCCTTATGCTTACTCTTATCCGCCGGAATATTATGAAGACGAAGGCGAAGAAGATGAGGATGAAGATGAATACGAGGAAGAGGAAGATTGATTAACCATAGAGAAAAGCAATTCTGAATTATATCTCTTTTCCCTGGTTACACTGCTCGGCGGTGTAACCACTAAAGCCCCCCATACCAACCCACTAACTCATTTATACGCTAAACTTAAACAAAATACAATCCCCGTCTTCCACCAAGTAATCTTTACCTTCCAAAAGCGCCAGTCCCGCGTCCCGTAGAGCTTTTTCCGAACCCAGCTCGATTAGATCAGTATACTTAAAAACTTCCGCTTTAATAAAGCCTTTCTGGAAATCGGTGTGGATTTCGCCGGCCGCATCATAAGCTGTAGCTGCTTGTGGTATATTCCAGGCATGAGCCTCATTTTGATTGGCGGTGAAGAAGGTTAGCAGTCCTAGCAATTTGAATGCGGCCTGAACCAGCTTGTCCAAACCCGATTCGGTGAGGCCGTATTCCGCGGCAAAAAGGGTATGTTCGTCATCATTTAGCAAGGCTAACTCCTCTTCCAATTGACCACAGAGCCTGATTGCGGCATTACCTTCCTTTTCTGCGAAATCAAACAATTGTTGGGGCAGGTCACTGCGCCCAGGATCGGCGAATTCGGCTTCACCCACATTGGCCACATACAGGATCGGTTTGCAGGTGAGCAGAAACAGGGAATGAACTACGGTAGCTTCGTCATTTGTAACCTGGAGCGTCCGAGCCCCGTTTCCGGCGTTGCAATGTTCCTGCAGCCGTTCCAGCAATAGCAGCTCGCTCTTGGCCGTTTTATCGCCAACCTTAGCGGCTTTGGCGTTTTTTTCGATGCGCTTCCCGATCGTTTCTAGGTCTGCCAGCAGTAATTCGGTTTCGATCAATTCCGCATCCCGAACCGGATCAATTGAACCTTCCACATGGATTACATTATCGTCACCGAAACAGCGCACCACGTGGATAATGGCCGACACCGACCGGATTTGTCCCAGAAACTGATTGCCGAGCCCTTCACCTTTGCTGGCGCCCCGTACCAGTCCGGCGATATCGGTGAATTCAACGGTGGTGGGAGTAATTTTGGCGGAATTGTGAATCCGGGCGATTTCAGCGAGGCGTGGGTCCGGTAGCGGCACCACACCTATATGGGGATCGATGGTACAGAAAGGATAATTCTCGGCCGGGACGGAAGAGGTTGTTAGGGCGTTAAAGATAGTGGATTTACCAACATTCGGCAAACCAACTATGCCACAGCGTAAAGCCATAAAGCCCCCTCCGGTTTGAAATTAGCCGTTGCTATTAAAACGGATCAAGCGCCGGGTCGTCGCCGTAATCCCAGGTCAACGCGGGAAATAAGCCCACCTGAAGGTTTTCGGCAAAATAGATTACTTTTTCCTCTACTCTCATCACAGCATCAGCCCAGGCCATATAGACCGGTCTGGTGATTAGCTTTTTTATATCCAGTTCGTAAGAAACCAGTTTATGATAGGGCCTGACCTGCCCTTTGAACTTCACTTTACCGCAACCGAGCGCGCGTCCTTTGCCAAGGCCGCCGGCCCAAGATAGGAAGAATCCCAGCAACTGCCAAAGCCCGTCCAGACCGAGGCAGCCCGGCATTACCGGATCGTCCTTGAAATGACATTTGAAAAACCAGTTACCCGGATCTATGTCCAGTTCGGCCTTAATCTTTCCTTTACCGTATTTGCCGCCTTCATTGGATATATGCAGGATGCGGTCAATCATCAGCATCGGCGGCAGGGGTAGCTTAGCGCTTAAACCACCAGAAAGCGTACCTTCTCCGGCTGCTGCTACTTCATCCCTATTAAAAGACATTTTTTGGTTAAACTTTTTCTTTATACTCATATTTTTCCTTGTTAAACCCCCCGATTGCAAATAAGATCTTTATTGCGCGTTTTGTATGTTTTTACCTAACAAGAAGTGACTTGGTCATCTCCTAAAATCTGTTTATGCAGATCAAAAATGGTAAAATTATTATTCATAATTGCACGATAATTAGTTTCGATCCGCAGACTTGCTTCTTCAATCCAAATGCGGGTGGAATTAAGTTTTGCCTCGCTGTCACAAGCGGCATCAAGAAACAGCGTTGAAATATAAAAATCGATTCCCATATCCACAATACGTTTTGCAGTCAGATCGGATAATTCTGAATTTTTTAGTTCCCTTACATGATTGACCACTTCCTGTAGTTGCGGGATAAGGATTTTAATCTGATTAGCAAGATCGCTCAGATGTTCAGGGACATCACGGTTAATAAATTCCTCAAATATTGGTCTCAGGGCACCGGACATCAATCCGCCGATAGCAGCCACGACCTGCAGTTGGGAAGTGCCTTCATAAATGCTGGTAATCCGGGCGTCGCGATAAAGGCGTTCCATATCGTAGTCCTTCATAAAACCACTGCCACCCATTATCTGAATACCGTTATATGCTTCCCTGTTGCTCATTTCGGACAGGAAATATTTCGCAAAAGGTGTTAATACACTTGCCAACCGCTCATTATATTTAGCCTGTCGTCGCAGTTCCTGGTCAACGGGCTGTCCCGCCTGCTTAGCTGCTTCGATTTGCCGCTGAGGGATTTTGTAAAGGTCGACCACTTTGGCTGTATTATAGACTAGCAGGCGTCCGGCCTCAATATTTACTTTCATTTTAACCAGCATTTCATAGACGGCCGGAATATCAATAATTGGTTTATTAAACTGGATGCGGGTTTCGGCGTACTCCCGGGCGTCACGATAGATGGCTTCGGCGATTCCTAAAGCTTGGGCGGCAATTCCCAGACGGGCGCCGTTCATCAATGCCATTACATATTTGATCAATCCGAATTTCCGTTTGCCAATCAGATAGGCGGGTGTATTGTTGAAGGTCATTTCGCAAGTAGGTGATCCGTGGATTCCCAGCTTTTCTTCGATGCGCCGGATCTGGATAGTCTTATCCTTGTGACAGACAAACAAGGATATTCCACGGGCATCGCTGGTACCTTCTTCGGAACGAGCCTGAACCAGGAGTATATCACCATTGCCATTGGTAATGAAGCGCTTGACGCCGTTGAGTTGCCAGGTTCCGCTGTCGTCACCAGACTCCGGTGGTATAGCTTTTAAGCGGACGGCCTGTAGATCGGAACCGGCATCGGGTTCGGTCAATACCATCGCTCCGGTTCCCTCGCCCGAAGCCAAAATTGGCACAAATTCAGCTTTTTGTTCCTCAGTACCGAATTCGATAATCGTTTCAGCAATATCTTGCAGTCCCACCAGATTCATTAGACTGGCATCGGCCCGGGAGACCATTTCCAAAACGGCGGCCTTTACTACCTGGGGCATATTTAAGCCACCTGATTTACGGGGCAGAGAGATACCCATCAATTGGGCTTGTTTAAAATCGCGCAAGTTTTCTTTTACCAGGGGATGATAGATTACATCACCATCGGCGCAGATGTTGCCTTCCAGGTCGATTTGGCGGGCTCGACGAGCGATAGTTGTGCCACAAACTTCACCGGCCAGATTACAAACCAGGATGTAGTTTTCAACCGCATCGGAACTATCGATAGGGGCGAAATCAAATTTGTCGGCGTCGGAATAATTTTTCTCCAGCAAGTCCGCCAGTGCTGGTAGGTCCAATTGTTCCAGATTAAATTGAATGTCAGGATTGTCAGAATAAAAATTGGCCATGGCGCTATTTACTCCTTGGCCTTATAGGTTTTTATCAGCATTGGAATTACCTTGTGCAGGTCACCGACGATCCCATAATGGGCGATTTTGAAGATCGGTGCATCCGGATCGGTGTTGACGGCGATAATCTTACCGGATTGGTCCATCCCAGCTTGGTGCTGGACACAGCCGGAGATACCACAGGCGATATATAGTTTGGGGCGTACGGTGGTTCCGGTCTGGCCCACCTGATGCTCGGCCGCAATATAGCCATTATCAACGGCTGCCCGAGAGGCGCCTACCATTCCTCCTAAAGTTTCAGCCAGGTTATGAATCAGTTGAAATTTTTCCGGGCTGCCAATCCCGGCGCCTCCAGCCACGATGATATCGGCGGCATTCAGATTGATCCGTTTTTTCCCTATCACCCGTTCAATAATAATATTATGAAAATCAGCCGTTGTCAATTCCGGGTCCACTGGAATTAGTTGGCCCCGGTGATTGGGGTCGGCTTTTCCGAGCTTCATAACCCCTTCCCGGACAGTAGCCATCTGGGGGCGGTGATCCGGTGAAATAATAGTGGCAATGATATTCCCACCAAAAGCCGGCCTGATCTGGAACAGAATATTTTTATAGACTTTCTTTTTAAGTTTGTCCTCGTGATCCTGGATTTGCAGGTCGGTACAATCGGCTGTCAGGCCGGTTTTCAGGGTACTGGCCACCCGTGGACCAAGATCCCGGCCGATGGGTGTGGCGCCGAACAATACAATTTGTGGTTCGATCTGTTTGATCAATAGCGCAGTTAGTTTAGTATAGGGTAACGTTTCATAAAACCGGAGTCGAGCATCATTGATTAAATAAATATAGTCACAGCCGTATGAAAACAGGTGGTTACTAAAATTTTGCACATCATCGCCGATTAATAGTGCACTCACACCAACGCCCAGTTCGGTGGCTAACTCCCGGGCTTTGCTAATCAGCTCCAGGCTTACACTGGCGACTTCCTCATGATCAGCCTCGATATAGACTAGAATGCTATCGGCCGTTTTTGCTTTAACCAAAGGTACGCTCCTCAATCAGTTCGGACATTAATTCTTTGATGCCCAGTTCGGTAGGAGCGATCTGCCGGGCGGCGCTAGTGGAGAAAACGACATTCTGTACTTTTTTTACCTTTGTCGGGGAACCGCGTAAACCGATCGATGAAATGTCTGCCTTCAGGTCAGCGGCGGACCAAGTTTCAATTAATAAACCACGCTTGTTCAACCTTGTGCATTCTTCGGTAGCAATTTGCCCCTGGTCTTTAGCGTCGTATTCTTTTTCAACCTCTAACCGGATCCGTGCTCGCTTGAAACGCATCATCAGTTTGGCGCCATAACTGCGGGGCTGATTGGCGGA
>DAOWAH010000207.1 GCA_030634675.1 Fidelibacterota bacterium | reverse complement strand
CGGTTAATAAGAATTGGGCCGATTTTCAGCAGTATCGAACTAAGTCCGGAATAATTGTATACGACACACGAATAAAGCAAATAACACCAAGCATCAGTTTATTTATCCGCAACCTGCATCCCTTAAAAAAAATCGGACCGATACCATTTGAGATTGAAATCGGTGGTTCCAAACCTGTTTTCACTCGCCATACATTTTCAGATTACTCAATTTGGATCGGATTGACAACTTATTTTCAAAGCTGGTAGATCAGTAAAATTAATTCGGTTTCAATTGATAAAAATTTCTTAGTTTTCCCTGACCGGGGATCGAATCAAATCGTTGATAACTGGAGGATTTATGACTAAAGAGAAAAAAGCCGTTTGGGGCTGGGCGATGTATGATTGGGCTAATTCAGCCTTTGCCACGACCGTGATGGCAGGATTTTTCCCGTTGTTTTTTAAGCATTATTGGAGTGCTGGCGCGGATATCAATACCAGCACGGCTCAGTTAGGAATCGGTAATTCCTTTGCCAGCCTGATAGTGGCATTGATGGCCCCCATATTAGGTGCCATCGCGGATAAAGGGACTAAAAAGAAAAAATTTCTGATCTTTTTCGCCTACCTTGGCGTGCTAATGACAGCTGGTTTATTTCTGGTGCAGGAGGGATCCTGGGGCTGGGCAATATTTATTTATGCCATGGGAATTATCGGTTTTTCAGGGGCGAATATATTTTATGATTCCCTGCTTCCGAGTGTAACGGGAGAAGACAATGTCGATTATGTCTCCGGCCTTGGGTTTGCAATGGGTTATCTGGGGGGCGGATTACTGTTTTTAATAAATGTATTGATGTACCAGATGCCGGAAGCCTTTGGTTTGGCAAATGGCGAACAGGCCGTGCTTTTTTCCTTTCTGTCGGTAGCTGTCTGGTGGGGGCTGTTTATGTTGATTACAATATTCTGGGTACCGGAAGTAGAATCATCCACCGCCGTAATTGATGACTCCGAATCCTATATCATTGCCGGATTTCAGCAATTCTTCAGCACCTTTAAGAAGATCAGGCATTTGAAAATGGTGTTCCTTTTTCTCCTGGCCTACTGGTTTTATATCGATGGCGTAGATACAATCATTCGCATGGCGGTCGATTACGGGATGTCCCTTGGTTTTGATTCCAGTGATCTGATAATAGCGCTGTTGATCACCCAATTCGTCGGCTTCCCCGCCGCCCTGATCTTTGGCAAACTTGGGCAGGATTGGAGCGTGCGTAAATCAATTTACATCGCCATCGGGGTCTATATATTCGTGACCATCTGGGGTGTGCAAATGACCCAGCGCCACGAATTTTATATTCTAGCGATTGTCATCGGGTTAGTGCAAGGCGGAATTCAGGCTTTGAGCAGGTCGTATTATTTCCGGCTGATCCCGAAGAATCAGGCCGGCGAATTTTATGGATTCTACAATATGCTGGGGAAATTTGCCGCTATTATCGGTCCGGCTCTTATCGGCTTGGTAGGTCTTGTTGCGCGCCGGATTTTAATGCCGCCATCACCAACGGAAGAACAGATGTTTGAGGTCGGTCAGATCGCAGCGCGTTGGGGAATCGGCTCAATTATCATCCTTTTTGTTGTAGGTGGGGTCCTGTTCTATTTCGTCGATGAGGAAGAAGGTCGCAAGCAAGCGGAATTACTGGAACAAAACTCCAGTGGATAGTGTTACCATTTGAACAAACACTAAAATAACGGAGAAATACGATGAAAAAACGACTCTCGACGGTACTTACGCTTTTAGTAATGGGAATTCTCTTTATTGGAATTTTACCGGCCATGGATACTAAGTCTACAACCTTGAATGTGAAAGGTATGACCTGCGGTGACTGTGTAGATAAAGTATCAAATGCCTTGAAAGCGGTTGATGGGATCAGCGCTGTAAGTGTCGATCATTCTACAGGAAAAGCTCTAGTAACTTATGACGCCGACCTGGTGTCAATGGATATGATGAAATCGGCCGTCAATACTGCCGGATTTAAGGTTTATAAGAAGTCCTGGTTCAGCAAAAAGAAGCAGTCCGCCAATTGCGGTTCAGGCAGTTGTTGTGCGAGTAAAGGCGGAAGCAGTATCTGAAAAAAAGGAATTTTGCTACAAATAAATATTGACAGAAATATTTTCGCGCTATAAACTTAAGGTACAAGCCCCGCTAAAGTGGCGTGCTCTTCAGAGGAAAATTTTTTCTCGAGGGTGATTTGCGGGGCTTATTTTTTATACTCTACCGAATAGAAAAATTATTTTTAAAATAAGATTCGGTTCGTCTATGACAATAATTCCGGTCTGAAACCCAAAATTGGAGCACTTCCGGCTTCATTCCGAAAATATTGTTTAAAAATTCAAGTTTTGCGGAATCAGAAGGTAAAATATTTTAAATTCCGGCACAGCTTGGTTATTCAGATTTGAAGTTAACAGTCTTACTTTCAGTTACGGTTTTGGTCTTCAGTGGTTGTTCCCTGATGACTCATCGGATCAAAGAGCCCATCCTGCTGGATCAGGAGCCGCGGGTGTCATTCAGATATGAATATGAAAGCACCATTATAAACGTCCCTTATTTTATTGAAGATAAACAACCGCAAATAATCAATTTCAGAATTACTCATCGTGAGAATCCATCACTGACCCTGATTGAGCAGGACTTTGTTAGTGGTGATCGATTGCAATTGTTGGTACCTAAAGCTGTTTTAAGCACTGACCCAATGGGGAATTTGGCTATTATTCAACCCCTGGGTGGAGATTTCGAAACCATTGAATTATTATTTTCTCTCAGTGAATTGCCGACTATTAATCTTTCCGAGGCGTTGATTCGCGAAAGGCCGTTTAGTGTGATTGGTACGGTGTTGCAGCGGAAAAATAACAGTCCGGTCCACAATGCCCGGCTGTATTTGGTTGCGCGGAATAAAAACACTGTCTACGGTTTGACAAATACTGATAGTCTGGGATTTTTTCGATTTGATTTGAAAAACCAATATGGAACAACAGCGGATTTTTATCTACGCGTGGAAACTGACCATGAATTTCCTGACCGCGTGATTCCGGTTGATTTTGCTGATAATAAGCGGTTTGATATCCAAATTTTGCTAGGCGCAAGCCCAACCGGTGCTGGTCTAGGTGCCATTTACCGGGTTAAAAGTAATGCAACACCGTTTCGACAGGGACCCGAAAACGGAGCGGATATTCAATTTTTCCTGGCGGCCGGAGATATCATTATTGTGACCAAAGTAGCCGGAAATCGTTTACACGGTTTTGTGGAAATGGTCACCAGTGACGAAACTACAGTTCATCCGGTTTACGGTTGGGTACAGGAACAAAATGTGGAGTTGAGTGAGTGATCTATTCAACCAGACTGGGATTTGCATTCATAGTTTTTGTCGCATTGGTAAGACCACAAGTTCCGGTTACAATTCTCAGTATTCCTTCCGGTGCGAAAGTAACGGTAAATTTTGAGAAGATTGGGGTCACTCCGGTCAATAACCATTTATTTACATCCGGTCACTATACATTCGAGGTGGAACTGGATGGTTACGCAAAAATTGTTAAGTCAATCGATTTATATTCCGCAAAACATCTGAAAATAGAATTCCGTTTGAATGAATTATTTCCGGTTGTATTCAAATCTAAAATATCCGGGTTGAAATTTGAAACCGGAGGACAGACCTGGGAAAATCGAAAAGCCAAACTGCACATGGAAGCGGGACGACACAGCGTAAAAATATATGCTGGATATATGCTGGTTGATTCCGTTTCACTGGTAGTGAATGGTCCGCTTAATTACGTTTACGATCCCCGCTAAAACGCCCAAACAAGCTGAATATAATTTTGATAATTAAACCGGATGTCTATGTCCGTTTATAGTTGTTGTAAAATCAGAATGTTCGTAAACTTTTGCATTGTTTCACCGACTAAAAATCGGGTTTGAAGAGAATTGAATCATATCAAATTTGTATTTGACTTAACTTAAACATTACACAAAGAAAATAGGAGCTTAATAACCATGTCTGAAAAGGTATACAAGCCATCT
>DAOWAH010000350.1 GCA_030634675.1 Fidelibacterota bacterium | reverse complement strand
ATTAACCGCTGATAACCGTCAGTTGCTGCACCTGACGCCACAGGAATTGCCAGACCGAATTGCCAGTGTGCTGGATCCGACCTACCGGGATAATATCCTCCCACTTGAATTTTCCATGGGTGGTTTTTCCATCACTGGGTACCTGGGAAATTTAAACCTGCTCCGGTCCCGTCCCGGTGAGCAGTACATCTATTTAAATAGCCGCTATATTAATAACCGACTACTGAATTCCGCCGTCTATGCCGGGTACCAGTCTTTGATAAAAAGAGGCGAGTTTCCCTTTTTTGTCATTAATCTATCCATCCCTGTCAACCAAGTCGATGTGAATGTCCATCCAATGAAACTGGAGGTACGATTTCAGGATGAATGGCGGGTTTATCATGTGCTTAAATCAGGAGTGGAACAGGCACTGGAAAATGTACTGGAAACAATCCCATCGATGGAAAAACCAGCCGAACCGTTTGAGATAGTGCCTGAATTTGGCTCGGTCCAGGCTCGACCAACATCTGAAAACCAGAGTGCTATTACATTTTCCCCAGGGAAGCCAGCTGGTGCTGATTTACCGGTTACCCATACTTCAAATTTGGAACGTGCCAAATCCTATGCCTCATCCCTGGCAGAGCGCCGGAATAACGCAGATAATATCGTCGATCTGGAAAACATTTGGCAGGTGCATAATAAATATATCATTTCCCAGATCAATAGTGGTATGGTGATCATTGATCAGCATGTGGCTCATGAGCGGGTATTGTTCGAAGAAGCATTGGCTGCCTTTGAACGACAGCCCATGTCCGCCCAGACACTTTTGTTTCCGGAAGTGCTGGAGTTTTCAACCGATGAGTATTCTGTTTTACTGGATGTACTTTCCGCTCTGGAAAAGATCGGTTTCCGTTTAAAGGAGTTTGGTAAAAATACGGTAATGGTGGAAGCTGTCCCATCAATTATGGGCTGGGGTAATGAGAAACGGATCATCAAGGATATTCTCGACCACTATCTGTCACATAAAAAAGAGCATAGTTCATATCAGGAAGCAATCGCCGCTTCTTTTGCCTGCCATGCTGCGATAAAAGCCGGAGATTCGCTGACGAAGGGGGAGATGCAGGCTCTGGTTAACCAATTATTCGCAACCAAACATCCTTATCATTGTCCTCACGGCCGACCGATCATTATCCAACTAACTCTAGCCGAACTGGATAAACGCTTTGAGCGGTGAGTGAAGAATTGAATATCGAACAAGGATTAACGATTTTAGATTTAAGAAGTAATGAAGACTTACTTGAGCAATAATTTGCGGAATTCCCCAGTACGCTTCGCTACGGGGCAGGTGTGTAATTTGTGGTTTCTGGAGTAGATTCATTAATGCCGAAATCCAAAATCACGTTACTAACAATCGTAGGACCAACGGCGGTAGGGAAGACCAGCTTGGCGATCGAGATCGCCCGGCAGTTGAATGGCGAAATTATTAGCCTGGATTCCCGTCAAATCTATTCCGGCATGGCAATTGGTACTGCCCAGCCGACGATTGAAGAAATGTCCGTTGTTCCCCATCATTTGGTTGCATTTCGTTCACCGGACCAAAAAATCACTGCCGGTGAATTTTCTGAATTGGTGGCAGCTGTGGTGGAGGATATTCTGTCGCGAGGTAATCAGCCGATCCTTTGTGGGGGCGCCGGTCTTTATTATCGGGCAATTGCCAAAGGAATATTTTCTGCCAGCGACAGCGATCCTGAAATCCGTGCACGGTTGGAAGAGGAATATGCTACTTCCGGACCGGATGCATTAATGCGTCGATTGGAGCAATTAGATCCGGTTTATGCCACCCAGGTCCATCCCAATAATCGCAAGCGTCTGATCCGCGCACTGGAAATCTATGAAATAACCGGCCAGACGCCGAGTGAGCATTTTGATCAACAATCGGATAAAAAATATCCTTTTAACCTGTTTACCGTACTCTTGACTCGCACGATGGAAGATTTGGAATGGCGTATACGGAAAAGAACCGCAGAAATGCTGTCTGACGGCTGGATCAATGAAACGTCACGATTACTGAAATACCGGCGTGCTGGATCATTCCATGCTATGGATTCGATCGGGTACCGGCAGATCATGGATTACTTGGCCCAGAAAATCGATTACAGTGAAATGGTCGATTTGATAATATTGAAAACGCGTCAGTATGCCAAGCGACAACTGACCTGGTACCGTCAAGAGTCGATTGATTTGGAGCTGGATTTAAGCGGTGATTCAAATCTCACCGATCTCGCAGATAAAACGATTACTGAATTCAGGAAATTGATGTTTCATTAAAAATATGAAACAGAAGAAATTAATTGCTGTTAATGATTTTGT
>DAOWAH010000250.1 GCA_030634675.1 Fidelibacterota bacterium | reverse complement strand
GGAGAAAACAGTTTTTCCTGCCATTGCAATTCCGGAAGATTCGGCATGGATTTACCAATTAACGGATAATCAGGTATTATTTCTACGCGCTGCCGTAAACGACCGCTACAACCTTCGGTTAAAAATACAATAATCACTACGGTCAGGTAGCATATCAATCGTTGATACAGTTCTTTCCGAGTCATCAATAATCCCATCCGAAGAAAAATTGAACAAACCAGTTATTATCGATCGAATGAAAATCGGTCCGCCGTCCAACATCGAGACGCAACACTAAGCCACCGAGAAATAATCCACGTATCCCAATCCCCATGCTCCCTACCAGGTCCGGACGATTATAATCCCAGGCATTACCGGCGTCCAAGAATAGAGCTCCGCGAATTGGTGCTACGCCAATCGCGTATCTCTTGAAATAAAGCGCCAGGCTATGTGCAAAAGGAAAACGCAATTCCTGATTGAACATAATATATTTTCTACCGTAGATCTCATTGATTCGATAACCGCGCAGTCCCCAACTTCCTCCGATGAAGTAGCGACGGATATCAATGCCATCATTTACCCATATCATGGTACGTTGCGCGAAAGTTAGTTGAGAGAGAATACGGTAATAATAGCGCAGATCAAATAATCCGGTAAAATTATGGATTTGATTACTCTTTAAGTTGAAGGTAGGTCCAACCGTAATGCGCAGCCGCCAGCCGTCGATAGGACCGGTATAATACCATAATGAATTATCGTGGACAAAAGAAATGAAATTAGATATTAATAGATTTGATTCCGTATCATCACCATAAAAATTCTTTTCAGAATGCCACAATGTCCCGCTGAATTCCAGTCGATAAAAAACATTGATGGGATAGTTTAGTGCTGCGCGAATACCATAGGTTCGTTCAAAATAAAAAGTTTGATAAGGATTATAATAATCATTTGCAAAATGGAAGATACCGACTGCTCGGTTGGAGCGGCGTGTGAGATCAACCATTGTTACCGCAAAATTAAAGCGTTTTAAGAATTCACCTGAGCTGTGGGCTGTATTGGTAAGCAGAAAATGGTAGTAGCGATTACCAAGTAAATCTGAGATACTTAACTGGGCGCCACCCAAGAAACCATAAATCGGATCGTAAGCTACTGCTGTTTGTGCCAGATCAAGGCTGAAGTCATGTTTGTAGGGCTTTTTCTGTTTAGTGATCGACATGTCAATTGATGGAGCTTTCCACACCTGCTTCAACGCTAAAACAGTGGAGGTATCCTTTGTTACCGGCCTATTCAACGATTGCAGCGGAATTTTATGAACCTGGAAGCTGTATTCCTGGAAAGTACTGGCTAACAGGGTATCCGGTCCCAGCGTCGAAATATCATGTATTCCGGTATGAAAATTAGTTATCTGCCTGATCGCACGCTGTTCTGCTAATCCGGTATCGATGGCAGTTATGGCCCATACATTGGCCGTTCCCGACCGATCAGAGATAAAATAAATTGTGTTAGAATCGACTTTAGACCACAATGGATAACTATCTTTATATTTATCGTTAGTGATCGATGATATGCTTTTATCCTGCAGCCGGATAAGAAAGAGTCCGGTCCCGCCATCTAAATCCGGTCTACCACGATCGGAACTGAATATGACGCTTTCACCTGCGGGATCGAAACTGGGACCAGTATCAGAATAAATATCATCAGTTAGTTTAATAACAATATTTTTAACAATTTCCCATATATATATATCTTCAATACCATTAAAATTCTGAGAACTGAAAACAATTCGATCCCCGTTACTATCCCAGCGTGGTGATCGAATAGTAATTAGCTCTGGTTGACTAAAACTATCTGTTTCCTTGCCCGTTGCTAAATCCACCAGTCTGATTACATCCTGTCGACCTGATTTGGCTACATATGCCAAGATACCGTTATGGTTAATGTTCAATCCGGTTTGTAAAATATGTAATGATTCATGGCCAGCATTTCGACCACCCTTGATTACAACATTATTCCGGTCGGGATTTTCCAATTCCTGTAAAATAATGTCGGAATAGCCATTACGGCTGGTTAGGTAAACTATATGACGCTCACCATTATAATCGGTATATGCCACCGGACTCACATTGATACCTTGCTGTGTTAATTGATTAGGGTCATTGGGAATGACTGAATCATATATCAGCGCTTCGGCCACCTGTTTTTTTAGCGCCAATTTCCAATTCAATGTTAATGATTCCCAGGTTGCGTCAGTTACGCCACTAATAGTTTCCTCGAAAGATTCATATTGCCAAAAATCTTCCATCAATTGTCTTATATGGTCAGTGCCGTAGGTTTTTTCAATGTACCCAAGGAATGATTGCCCTTCTTTATATAGAAGAAATCCAGCACGATACAACGCTTCACTGTCAAGTGGGAGCAGATGGTCATATAACAGGGCGTCACGAATAACCATTTCCGCTTGTGAATCCCAATCAGTGGACCACAATTCCGCTAGCCCTTCAATGAACCACAATGGGAAATTTGGAGATTCCCAGGAGCCAATATTACTGGCCGTTTGTGAAATTTTGGCATGGGTAAATACATGCACCAGTTCATGTCTGATAACATGCCGGAAATCATACATATTTCCGCCATAAGGGATTACCACACGCTTTTTAATAAATTCGAAGAATCCGCCCACGCCTTCCGGTATATGATAGGGCATTATATTGGTTTGTTGGAAATGGATATGATTACTGTATATAACTAATGGTACACTGCGATTTAAAGTATAATTGAATTTTTGTTCCAGTTCATTGAAGGCTTCTTCGGCAAAATATACCGCTGCCTGAGCTAATTGCTCTTCGCCTTTATAATAATAAAGATTAAAATGGTCTGATTCTAAAACCTGCCATTCAAAATTATCATATTGAATTTTATTACGACCAAAATAAAATTGGCTATATATCAATCCCGGAAGGGATAACAGAAAAAACAGTAGAAAAGTAATTTTAGCGGAGGGCATATGTTTCGTTATTTCGATAGTCTGATGTCAATTGAAAAGAATTATAATCGATCCGTATTATAGATCCTGATATGATTTGTGTCTGATTGTTGTATTTCCTTTAATCTTACGATGGTAAAAGCGCTTTTACCAACATAAATGTTATTGAATATAAACCGGTTCCAATATAGGTGTTAACTACCCGTAATTGTTTTGCGGATGCTTGATATTCTTTGGTATAAATCGTTCGATATTCGGAACTCTCAAAAACAATTAGATTCTTGCGTTTAATCGGTAAGTTGACTTGGCGTTTATATGCGAGATAGGCAGGTACACCGGAGATTAAAGCAAATTCCAGTAATTTACTGCGGTAGGGGTAGTCCGGCACGATACCCGATCCGGTGATGAGAAACAGTGCGCAAAACTCACCTCCACCCCATT
>DAOWAH010000114.1 GCA_030634675.1 Fidelibacterota bacterium | reverse complement strand
AGCATGTGTTTCAATTTCCAGCGCAATTCATCCGAAAAACCTTCCACTTCGCCCAAGGCTTCCCGAATAATATCATATCCGATAATTATATGACCAATGAAATTGCCTTCATCAGTGTATCGGTTTTCAAATTCACCGCTGAGTTCGCGTAATTTCCCGATATCATGCAATAAAATACCAGCCATCAACAAATCTTCATCAACTTGGTAATGGGTTGCCAGAAATTTGCCGATTTGAGCCATTGATAATACATGTTCCAGAAAACCGGAGCGATAATCATGGTGAATTATCATCGAAGCAGGTAATATGAGCAGCCGGTCTTTATTCTCCCGATAGATGAGCGATACCAGTTTGCGCAAACCCTTATGTTTGATTATGCGAATCAGCGCAACGATGGCAGCCCACATTTCCTGCGGATCGTGGGCGGAAGCAGGTACTATCAAAGCCGGATCATAACCATAGCGAGCATAGTGTTGAATGGTAGCCCGGTTGATTTTTTTGACTATTAGTTGCAGACGGTCCTGAAAACTTTCAATGATTCCCGATACTGCTACAGCTTCCGATTGTTCAAATTTTTCACTGTATTCTTCGACCTTGTCCCACACCTTAGCCGCAACAACTCCAGTTCGGTCACGCAATGATAAATCTAAAAATAAATCACCGCTGCGCGTGTGTCGTATGTGCTTTTCCACACACAGATAAAAACCCTGAACCCGGTCTCCTTCAATAAACTTATCGATTGTAGTTATCGTTTTCATAAGGCTTGAATTTTCTAATAACTGAAACCAATGTCAAGCTGCGCGATCATTGAGTAATATTGGACATTAGTATTATTTTACAGCCTACCAATTAGTATAAAAATGATAAAGATTCATATTGCAGATTACAAAAATCCGGTACAAGCCCGACTGTTGGAAGGCTGTTTAAAAAACTGGTTTCGTAATCCTAAGGATTTGAACCTGACATCCCCCAAAACGCGCTACCCATTCAAATTTCGACAATGGAAGAAAAAATTTTACTCCGATTCTGACACGCTTTCCTGTGTAGTGTTAAACATCAAATTGATTATAGGGCATGTCAGTCTGCGATTTTCTGATGATCGACGACGTGGTCATATATTTCATTTAATCATAGCTCCGGAATACCGTGGCCAGGGTTATGCCCGAAAGCTTATTTATTACCTGGAAAATATTGCTAGTGAGCTGAAGCTTGAAAAACTTACCTTAAATGTAAATCAAGGTAATCAAACAGCACAACAATTATATGACAAACTGGGTTATAGTACGGAGGGGAAATCTGGGCATAAATCAATCATTATGCAAAAAGTGCTGACGAATTAAAATCATCTCCGGATATTAATTTTTCCCGGAAATGTCTCAGCACAGTCGCCTTTACAACCATTACAAGTAAAACTTTTTGCAGGTCTTACTTGTTTATAGATATTTCTGATAACTAATACACCAGCCACCATTATAATAATAGCCGTTACCAACAATTGCCAGTTCATCTTGAATTACTATTATAAATACTATGCTTCATCTGAGCGACAGCTTTCACACAAACCAATCAACTGGTGAATATGGTTGGTCAGAGTAAAATTGTATTGGGCTGCTATTTCCTTCTGCACTTTTTCTATACCATCATGGAAAAATTCCTCGATCCGTCCGCATTTGGTACAGATCAAGTGATCATGATGAGTCAAACCCCATTTACATTCATAGCGGTTTTTACCATCGCCTAAATCAAGCTTGCGGACGAGATTATTTTTAACCAGGATTTCAATAGTTCGATATACCGTCGCTCTGGATATATTTATACCTTTCTGCCGTAAGGCAAAATAAATATTCTCTGCATCACGATGACTATCTGAAGATTGTAATTCCAGCCAGACCGCTTCACGCTGGTTGGTATAGCGCAGACCTTCCTGCTTGATTATTGCTCGTAAATCTATTTGAGGTGAGTTCATAATTGCCTTATTGATATTGAATCTCACCTAATTTACAATATTTCTGCCTCTCCAGAAACACTTTTATTATAAATTATTGCTACTATTGGTTGAGTCAGGACTGGTTTAAAGAGTTTGGATTCTGGATTTTTTTAAGTTTGGCGAATTTTACTACCAGTTTACGCTTTTGACCATCCTTAAAAACAATCCCCACACGCTGGTTTTCCCCGCTGCCGCTCAAAGCCTCAATTTTACCAATTCCAAAAATAGCATGCTCAACATAATCTCCTTTTGTGAAATCATCAAAAACGGTAACGGTGCGTTTTACCACCGTTTTGGTATTACCCCAGCCGGTTCGAACTACTTTTCGTGTTAGGGCGGATGTAAAACGAATTTTCGTAAGGTAATTCTCGGGTATCTCATGAATAAAGCGGGACACCAAACCCACGACTTGGTCCGATCCCATGCGCCGACGAGCGTTAGCGTATAATAAATATACTTGTTTCTGAGCCCGGGTGATAGCCACGTAGAATAGCCGACGTTCCTCTTCGACATTCTCGTCTTCCTTCAAAGAATTAAAGTGCGGAAACAATCCCTCTTCCATACCGGTGATAAATACCACCGGAAATTCCAATCCCTTGGATGAATGGGCTGTCATTAATGTAATCCGGTTGACCTTTTCATTCCAATTATCAATGTCTGTTAATAGGGTGACATCCTCAATAAATCGCTGCAAGTTATTTTCGGAATTCCGCCGGGCAAATACGTCGATCGCCTTGAGTAATTCCTCGATGTTTTCTACTCTATCCTGATCCTCAGCTGTATTTTGCTCTTTATAATGTTTAATAAATCCGGTATCTTCAATTAAAGTTTGAGCCAATTCACTGACATTCAATTTATCAAGCAAGTCATGGTATTTAGATACAATCCGGAAGAAACTCGACAATGAATCGGCTTGTTTTCCACGAATATCGATGGCGGAAGGTTCCGCCAGAACATCAAATAGCCGCTTATTAACCTTTTCGGCTCGCTTAATACATTTATCAATTGTTTTACTGCCGATACCCCGCGGCGGGAAATTAATTACACGGCGTAGAGCAACGGTATCTTCCAGATTCACTATCAATTTCAGGTAGGCCAGAAAATCTTTAATTTCTTTACGTTCGTAGAACCGAATACCACCAACAATATCATAGGGGATTCCCATCTGCATCAAACTATCTTCTAAAGCGCGAGATTGAGCATTAGTACGGTATAATACGGCAAAATCACTAAACTTGCGTTTATTGAGTTTTATTTCTTTCTCGATAGCATTGACCACAGCATCGGCTTCCTCCATCTCATCCTGAGTTTCAATCAAGCCCAGTTTTTCCCCTGCACCACAAACTGATACTAATTCCTTATTAGCCCGGTGTTCATTATTCTGTACAACAGCAGATGCAGCCGATAATATTTTCTGCGTTGAACGATAATTTTTTTCCAATTTAAAGACCGCACAATCTTTAAATACTTTTTCAAAATCAAGAATATTGCGTATATCAGCGCCGCGCCAACCGTAAATTGACTGATCGTCATCACCAACCACACAAATATGGTTATGCTTTTCAGCTAATCTTGACACAAACAAAAACTGTGGCCGATTGGTATCCTGATATTCATCAACTACAATATATTTCCAGCGATCTTGGTATTTTCTTAAAACCGCAGGATAATTTTCAAATAAAACTAATGGCAGAATCAACAAATCATCGAAATCCACTGCATTATTTTTCTTTAATTCTTTCTGGTAATTCGCATATACTTCCGCAACAGTACGTACTAAAATATTTCCTGCTTTTGCAGCTACATCCTCAGGAAAAAGCAGTTTATTTTTATATCCACTGATATAATTTTGCACCTTCCTCGGTACGAGATAATCCTTGGAGATATTCATCCCATCAAGAACCAGTTTTACCAAAGCAAGTTGGTCAATAGAATCATAAATAACAAAATCCGGCGTATAACCAAGCCGTTTAATTTCCTGCCTTAAAAGACGGGCACAAATCGAATGAAAGGTACCAATATTTATGGTAACTAAATCCTGTTTTAGAAGTTTACTAACCCGTCCTTTCATTTCGTTGGCTGCTTTATTGGTAAAAGTAACTGCTAAAATTTCCTCGGGTTGGTAAAATTCCTGCTGAATAAGGTAAGCTATTTTTTGAGTTATAACCCGTGTTTTGCCACTACCCGCGCCTGCGAATATCAGAACCGGTTTATCGATTGATTCAACGGCAGTTTTCTGTACCTTATTTAAATTTTTCAAACTCATATTGCGTCGGTCTTATTGTGCATTTTCATTCTTCGTTCACGAGCTGCATTACGTCTAACTTGTTGAAATTTGCGCTTTGCCCGATTATGTTCCGCCTGGGTATTGGAAAAAGTATGATAGCCATCACCCTTAGCAACAAAATACAAATACTCAACATCTGCCGGGTATAATGCAGCTAATATGGACTGACGGCCCGGACTGTTGATTGGTCCGATGGGTAATCCATAATTACGATAAGTGTTATAGGGCGATCTGATCTGCAGATCTCTTTTAAGCAACCGCCGGGGTGAACCTTCGATTATATATTGTATGGTGGGGTCAGCCTGCAGTCGCATATGCTTTTTTAACCGGTTGTAGTAGACTGCCGCAATGACCGGTCGCTCTTCATCATAAATAGCTTCACCTTCAATAATAGAAGCCATAGTGATGATCTCCAATTCGCTTAAGCCAATCCTTTCCTCAATACCCGTCATCTCGAGTGTAAAATGGCTTTTATACTGATCTACAAGTCGGGTAATAATTTCCTTTTCATTCTGACCCTCCAAAAAAATATAGGTCTCCGGGAAAAGAAATCCTTCCAAGCTGCTGACCGCTGGTACAGCCAATGATTTGATAAAGGCGGAATCATGACATAAACTGCTAAAAGTAGCTCCATTCAAACCTAAAGCAACAGACACTTCGTCAGCAACTTCAGCAATTGTCCAGCCTTCAATTATTGTAATGGACTTGTTAGTCGGTGAACCGTTAACTAACTGACGTAAAATACGATAATTATTACTGGCATTCCATAGCGTAAAAACACCGGCTGGTATATTTTTTTCCTGTCCCAATAACTTGGCAGCCAGGGTAAATGATTTTGGGTTGCTAATAATTTGTTTATCTTTCAATAGCCCGGAAATTGATGTTAATGAAGCGCCCTCTGGCACCTTTACGCGTACCCGGGCATAGGGATTATCCTGAGACCAGAAAATGATCGAACAATAGAACGTTATTACACTGGTAATTAGAAAAAGTAGGATGATACCCAAATAAGCCTTTTTAAAGTTGATGAACGGAATATTTTGCATGGCTTTACGGGGGGCGAAGTTAAATGTTTGTATTCGGATAAGTCAAATCATAATACTGATGTATATGATAAATATTTTTCCTTTTGTTAGTACTGGCTGTCCAGTGTATTTTCGCGGCTGCTATGAGCATGGAAAACCACAAGGAAAGCCTGCATCTATTTGAAGGCTGGGCTTATACTGCAAAGAACTACCTGCTTTTTCTCGTTGGAATTATTTTCATAGTCCTGGGTTATATCATCATGGCTCTGGGCGAAGTCAACAGTTTTCAGAGTCTGACAATTGCTCCTTCCATGCTTTTCTTGGGCTATATTGTGATCATTCCCTTTGCCTTGATATACCGCGATAAATCCCGACTTAAGAAGCTGAGATCGTAGTTACCGTCTGCATCCCGCTGTGCGTGATTACGACGGACAGGCAGTTGGTTAGAAGCTTTTTAAAAATATTGGGATCGTAGTTCAGTTGGTTAGAACGCCGGCCTGTCAAGCCGGAGGTCGCGAGTTCGAGTCTCGTCGGTCCCGCTCTCTATAAACCTCATTTCTCCTCGAGAGTGTGAGGTTTTTTTATTTTTGGGCATTAGTCTGGATTAGTCTCAAAATAGCAACTTATTAGCAACTTGTCACTAAGTGTTGATTCATACTTGTCAGAATATTCTTTCTGCAAAGATTGAATCAAACCAGCATAGTGCGTTTCAGT
>DAOWAH010000026.1 GCA_030634675.1 Fidelibacterota bacterium | reverse complement strand
CGATACAAGTTCAATTACAGGAAACTGATGGTGTCGATACAGTGGACATCGCGGGGACCTTGGTGGAATTTAATACATCAATTGCTCCCGGTGATTCAGCTACAGAAGTATTATCCTTAGCCGGTAAGACATTACCGGGTAGTCTACTGATTAAAGTTTCTGGTAATTCAACTGGAACCAACGGTAGTATAATTACTATCGATTCAACTGTAAAAGTATCAAGCTTTAGCACGAAAATCGGAGCCCGGAACTTGGAGGTAAATTCGGCCACAGCCCTGGTTCCATCCCAGTCGATTGATGAAATCGGTATCATGAATATGGAAAGTGATTCCAATAAGGTCGAACGGGCTGAAATTGCCACGGGGAACGTTCAGATATCGATCGATAACGGCCTGGCGGTTAATGGTAATCTGATTCTGACGATTCAATCGCTGGAAGATCCTACCGGTTTACTATTTGAGCAGACGATCCCCCTGATACAGAATTCTGTCAGTCAGCAAACATTTCCTATTGACGATCATGTCCTGGTTATGATAGTCACTGATCAAAGTATTGACTACAGCTACCAGATTATTACTGAGGACAGCGACCCGGATATAGTGACTCTGGATGAAGCTGATAGCGTCGTGGTTGATATTAATATGTTTGGCGGACAAGCTGGTGAGCAGATCACTTTCAACTCCTTCCAGGGCATTGTGGAACCCCAGGACATGTCAGTCGATGGCAGTATGAACATGGATTCCGATTCAGAGATTCTGGAAGCATTGCTCTCAAGTGGTGATTTGAATATTGAAATCAATAATAATATCAACCTGACGGCCGGAGGCATTCCAAGTGTGAATATCACCTTTCCCGAATTGTTTTCATCAAATGGTGATACGCTGAAGATTGGTCCGGAGGACCTGAATCCCGGATTGAATACCATCCTGGTCGATCTCAGTGGCTATACGCTAAAGATGGATCGAAACAGTCAGGTACTTAATTATGTGGCTAAAATGGTGACTTCTTACGGAGAAACCGGATCCTATAATCTTCAGGATTCAATCGCAATTAATATTGCTGTTACCGGTCTTACATTTCAGTCGATCACCGGTTATTTTTCCCAGGATGCAATGGTGGACTCAAATACAATCGCTCTTGATAATGCCACAAAAGTGCAGGAAGCAGTCATCAGCAGCGGCCAATTGGTGCTGACAATGGAAAATCGTATCGGTGTCACGACTGATATAAATTTTCAGATTAATGAATTTTTAATTGGTAGTAGTTTATTGGACACGACCCTGGAATTAGGATCCCAGACTACACCGCAGCAGCATGTTATTCCATTGACTGGGTATACACTGAAAATGCCACTGAATGATCAGAATATTCATTATGTATCAAGGATTGCGATTCCCAGTGATAAGGAGATGACCCTGACTTTTGGTGATTCAATAGGCGTAAATGTTGATATTGTCGGCTTATCATTTCAGTTAATAACCGGGAAAATTGATCCGGTATTTGTCGATATCGATACGATTGAACAGGAAATCGATGCCCTGCCGGATGAATTGGAAGGGGTCGAATTTGCTGAAGTCGAAATGATTATGAACTTTACAACCAATATTGGTGTTCCGGTTTATCTGGACTTGAACATAACTGCGTCCAACTCAGATACTACAGTCGTTTCCAGTATCGTTCAACATAATATTAGCGAGAATAATCAGGTCGTAATACCCAATGCGGAAGCATTGATTAATATAAAACCGGATAAAATTGTTGCCAGCGGTCGAGCAACCGTTGGATCACTGGATATGGTGGGGACGGTGGCCTCCGATCAATTCATTGAAGGTGAATTTAATATTAAAGCGCCTTTGAAATTATATTTGACTGAATCGTCGCAGATTGAATTGGATCCCGAGGAAGTCGATACTGAAGATTTCCCTGAAGAATTGGAACGTATCGTACTCTATGCTGATTACAATAACCAGTTCGATTTTGGATCGCAGATCGAGGTTCTGGCCGCTGTGGATACCACTCTGGAAGGTTCTCTGGTACTGCCGGATACCTTACTGACCCTGGATATTATACCCAATCACACCGGCTTGGATTCGATCCTGCTCGATGAAGACGAATTTGATCTCTTTATCAATTCCGAACAACTGTATATAAAAACCATAGTGAATCTGGTCGGTGAAAAAGACAATCAGGGCAATCCTTTACCTTCGAGTTTTCTATCGACCGATTCCTTGAAATTACTATTATATGGATCGATGCAGATTTTGGTTGATCCGGAAGCTGAGGAGGAGGATTAGTCCCATGCGAAAAATTACAACAACACTCATAATAATTACTGCTCTGTTTCTTAACATACTGTCGGCTCAGGTGGCAATCGGCCCACGGTCTATCGCTACCGCCGGAACATTTGCAACCCAATCTCGCGGGGATGATGCCATCGGTTGGAATCCCGCCAATCTCGGTTTACCGGATAATCCGCATTTTGGTTTAAGGTTTGGTATTCTGCCGGTGATCGGACCATTCCCAACCGTACAATTGAATAATGACTTAGTTTCAGTGAACTGGTTCAATGAATGGTTTAACAAGGGCAATTACCTGGATGCAAAAGAAACTTCCGATTTATTGAAGACCTTCCCGGCTGAAGGAATCATTGTTAGCCCGCTGGTGAGTATGAAGTTGATCGGGATGAATTTTGGATCTTTCGCGGTAGCGATCACCCCGGAAATACTCACAAGTGTATCTCTACCGAAAGGCTTTTTTGAATTTATCTTGAAAGGGAATGAATTTGAAGAACCAATCGACCTGAGTGATTTGAGTGTACAGACCCAGGCGGTGGTGCCAATTTCTTTTGCCTATGGAATGAAACTGGATATCCCCGGATTGGATCAATTTGTTCAGAACAGCTATGTTGGCGCTTCTATCAAATTGCTGGTTGGTTTGGCCTATGCCAATCTGGAAGATTTTAATGGTCAAATCACGATGTACAACGATCGTATCCATGCCAAGGGTGATGCTACAGCGAAGGTAGCTGTCGGTGGATTTGGTACAGCGTTCGACGTGGGAGCGGCCGTTGACCTGACTGAAAATATGCGCGTAAATGCTGCATTGAATAACCTGATTGGGTTCGTGCATTGGAGTGATTCAAAGGCCGAGGAAGTCAATTACACCTTTGATGGAGAACTATTATCCTCCGACTTTGAAGATTTCGACGATTACACGGACGAACAACAGGATTCTGTTTTCAATATAATCGACACAACATTTGCTATCGATGGGTTTAATACTAATTACCCGCCGTTCATGTTGATCGGTTTCGAATATCGGAATATCCTATCGGCTCTTGATGTATATGTTAATTACCGACAGGATCTAAGCGAGGATTACTATTTTGATATAACACCTCGCATCTCAGCCGGATTGGAATATAATCCGCTGTCTTGGTTGCCACTTCGCGGTGGAATTGCCTTGGGAGGATTCGAATCATTCCAGTGGGGAATTGGAATAGGCTTAAAATTCAACCATTATGCCCTTGACATAGGTTATTCGCAAGACGGTGGATTATTCAATCATGCTAACGGCTTTTCATTCTCAATTGGGCAGCAGTTACTATTTTAGAATTCCATTAAATTTCACCCTGGTCTTTTCACTGATTATCAAGGGGTACCTGGAAGTTATTCCGGTGCCCCTTTTTTGTTATTGTCAGCAAGGTTAGCGCTTGCGCCTGAGAAAGCAACAAAGATAAATTCTCACTTAATTTTCTCGAAGATTAGTTTGTTGAAATAGTAGGTTTCGACTACCTTCAAACCACACTGACTATTGGCATGATTGCTGACAGTTTGAATAAAAAGGAGCTAGAGTTCAAAGGTTTTAACATTAATTTTTCTGCTCTGAACATATTGCCAGTTATCGTCTGGTACGCCTTCGGAAGGAGTACAAATGTATTACCATCACCGTACTAACGGTAATATTTTAAACCGGGTAGTTCTGATTGTTAATGCCAATTATGCTCCCTTGGATATTTGTGATACCAAACGAGCTATCTGTCTATGGTATCTCAAAAAAGTAGACTTAATCGAATCTTACGATGAAATTATCCATTCACCAAGCGTATCTATTGCAGCTCCCAGTGTAGTAAAGTTGAGGGAATATATTCGTTACCAGAGTTTGGATGTGATATTATCCCGTAAAAACCTGTTAGTCCGTGATCAGCATACCTGTCAGTATTGTGGTACGCATATTGGACCTTTAACCATTGATCATGTATTACCTCGTGAAAGAGGAGGCCGGGAGACTTGGGAAAACCTGGTAGTTGCCTGCATTAAGTGCAATTTAATTAAGAGTAACCGAACCCCGGAGGAAGCGCGGATGCCCCTGCATAAATTTCCGCGTAAACCGAATCGAATACATCATTTTCAAAATTTCGTACAGAAATCACAGGTATCTTGGCGACCATATTTGTTTATGGAATCATTCTGATCAGAATCAGCTATTGGAATTATTAAATTGATGAAAAGAGTTTTAAGCGGCATTCAACCTTCCGGTCAGTTACATCTGGGTAATTATTTTGGCATGATGTCACGGATGATTCGTTATCAGTCATCCAGTGATTTGTTTTGTTTTATTGCCAATTATCATGCTTTGACTTCAATTCGGGATAAAAAACAGATTCAGGAGTTTACCTTCAACGCCGTCTGTGATTTTCTGGCAGTGGGTCTGGACCCTGGTAAAACCACTTTCTGGGTGCAGTCCGATGTGCCGCCGGTATTGGAATTGACCTGGCTGCTAGCCAATGTTGCCGGTGTAGGACTCATGGAACGTTCAACTTCCTACAAGGATAAAATCGCCAAAGGAATTACACCGAACATGGGGCTTTTTTCTTACCCGATCCTAATGGCCGCGGATATCCTATTATTTGGCGGGGATTTGGTTCCGGTTGGCAAAGATCAGAAACAACATCTTGAGATTGCCCGGGATATAGCAATTCGATTTAATAATATCTATGGTGCTGTTTTAGTTGTTCCGGAAGCTGATATTGATAAGCATACTATGCAGGTACCGGGAATCGATGGTCAGAAAATGAGCAAATCATATAATAATACCATCCCGATTTTTGCGCCAGAAAAGACGATTAGGAAGCGCGTTATGTCAATTATTACTGACTCAACCCCGATTGAAAAGCCTAAAAGTACTGATTCAACTTTGTTTCAACTGTACAAGTTATTTCTAAACGAAGAAAAGTGTACGCAATTGGCTGACCGTTTCAAAACACCCGGTTTGCGATATGGTGATTTAAAAAAGGAATTGTTCGGCATCATTATGGATTATTTTACACCTTTCCGGGAAAAACGGGAAGACCTGTTGAATCACCGGGATTTTGTATTGGATACTTTGCGGCAGGGAGCCGAAAAAGCTGTGGTTGTGGCCGATACGTATTTAAAACGTGCACGGGAAGCCGTAGGGCTGATTTTCTAATATTTGTGTACCGGGTTCAATTAGAAAATTTCCAGGGTCCTCTGGATCTTTTGCTTTTTTTCATCCGGCGGGATGAAATTGATATCTATGACATTCCCATTGCCAATATTACTCGCGAATTCCTTGAAACTCTGGATTTGATGCATTCCTTGAATATTTCGGTAGCAGGCGAATTTATTAATATGGCTGCTACCCTGATGCAAATCAAGGTGCGGATGATGTTACCAAAACCAGGGATTTACGATCTTGATGATAATGTCGATCCCAGAAATGAACTGATACAGCAATTATTAGACTACCAACGTTTTAAAGCAGCAGCCGGCAATCTTAAGACGCTGGAGCTGGAACGGGTAAAAAAGTATCCTCGTCAGATCAATGCACAAATGCCAAACATTGATGAAAAAGCAGAGGTGTATCTTCGCGAAGTTACTCTGTTTGACCTGGCAAAGCATTTTAAAGCGGCAATGGACGCCATGCCGGTTATCCGTACCTATGAATTGATCAGGGAACCAGTCAATCTGGATGATCAGAAGGCTTTAATTATCCGTGCTTTTGGCAGCTCCCAACAGTTATTTTTCCGCGACCTGTTTACCCAACTACATAATAAATTAGAGATTGTGGTTACCTTTATGGCTCTATTGGATTTGATGCGCCTGGGACAGATTAAAGTATTTCAAAAAAGTACTTTTGATGATTTGGAAATGCAATTGACTGTAAATTTAGCATAAGAAGATGATTGATAAGGAAATTGAGTATATTATCGAGGCATTGTTATTTGCCACTCCCGAACCGCTGACTCAAAATAAGATAAATTTGATATTCGAATCGGATCCACCGATTCTGAGTGATGTAATTGATCAATTGTGTGCGCGTTATCAGCATGAGGGGCATGGTGTGTTAATCACAGCAGTTGCTGCCGGCTATCAATTGGTTACCCGCCCCGACTATGATCTGTATATTAAACGCTTGCTGAATAAAAGCGGTCGCTTAATGCTTTCACCGGCGGCACTGGAAACAATCGCCATTATCGCTTATAAACAGCCGCTTAATCGTTATGAAATTGAGTCAGTCCGAGGCGTGGATTGCAGCGGAGTCTTAAAGACCTTATTGTCGCGTAATCTGATAAAGGTTAAAGGTCGCGACGAAGGTGTCGGTAGGCCGCTACTTTATGCTACTACGGACAAATTCCTGGAATATTTTGGGCTGAATCGTCTTGCGGACATGCCGAAACTTCGCGAAATAGAAGAATTGACTGCTGCTGATGACAATTCTCTGGAACAAGTCGATGCGTTTGAATAAATACTTGGCCCTAGCTGGTGTAGCTTCCCGGCGTGGTGCCGAGGCTCTGATAAAAGCTGCCACAACGATGGTTAATGGCAAGCTGGTCACCGATCCGGCGAGGGATATTGAGCCGGATGATATTGTCACATATGATGGTCGACGATTATCAATTGAACCTAAAACACAGGTTATCATTTTAAATAAACCAACCGGTGTAATTACTACTGTAAGTGATGAGAAAGGACGGAAATCTGTATTAGATTTTGTACCGCACAAGGAACGGTTATTTCCGGTTGGACGACTGGATCGTGATACCACCGGATTAGTTTTATTAACCAATGATGGTGCGCTTTCCAATCGTCTGGCGCACCCCCGCTGGCGAATCCCACGATTATACGAAGCAGTAATTGATCGACCTTTAAGCCAGCGTGAAATCGGTCGCTTAAGCAAGGGGATTTTTATTGGTGAGGGAGAATTTGGAAAAGCGGAAGTGATTGATCAGTCTACGATAAAATCCAGGAGCACAGTAATATTGCAATTACGCCGGGGTAAAAAAAGGGAAATCAGGCGCTTATTCTATCATCTAAAAAGAAAATTATTTTCATTGCACCGGACGCAATTTGGTCCACTGAATTTAGGTGACCTTCCTATTGGTCAATGGCGTCAGTTGTCTGATCTGGAAGTAACTCAATTAAAAGGGGGTTTGAATGGATATTAAGGGAAAAACAGTATTAATTCTGGGTGGTTGGGGATTAGTCGGGCGTGCCATTGCATTCTCCGTTTTAGAAAATCAACCCAAACGATTGGTGTTAACCTCACTTAGAGAAAATGAAGCCGTCGAAATTGAAGAGCAGCTTTGTGAGCACCATACCAATGTTGGTACGGAAATTATTTCTGAATGGGGTGATATTTTTATACGTCAAGAATACCGCTATATCCCTCGCGCTGAGGTGCAAAGTAATACGGAAATGCGTAAGAATCTGATTGCGGATATTTTTGATGAATTAAGTCCGGATTTATTAAAAGCCACCACGGTCTATAATCTTTTTACTGCTTATAATCCTGACATCATTATTGATTGTATCAATACAGCTACAGCAGTAGCCTATCAGAATCCATATGATAAAATCGCCAAAGTTCGTAATGCAATCAAGAATGGACAGATTGATGATGATTTTATTTATAATGTTGAAGAAACGATTCTTTCGCAGGCCGTACCACAGCTGATCCGCCACATGCAAATATTGATCGAATCGATGAAAGTTGCCGAAACACGATTTTATATGAAGATTGGAACCACTGGAACCGGCGGCATGGGATTCAATATTCCCTATACCCATTCGGAAGTTAAACCATCGCGGATGTTACTTGGTAAATCGTCAATTGCCGGTGCTCATACAATGATGTTATTTTTGCTGGGACGTACTCCGAATGCACCGATTATCAAAGAAATTAAACCTTCGGCTGCCATTGCCTGGAAAGAGATTGGTTTTGGCAAAATTAAACGTCGCGGTCGGTATATCCCAATTTATGATACCGATCCGAAGACACCGGAACCATTAACCGGTGAATTGAAACCATCCGGAAAAGGAAAATGGATTAAGAAGGGCGACGATGTATTAGAATCGGTTTATATTGATGCCGGAGAGAACGGGTACTTTTCGATGGGTGAATTTGCGGTTATAACTTCCGAAAGTCAGATGGAATTTGTGACACCTGAAGAGATTGCCGACCGGGCTATAATGGAAATAAAGGGTGGTAATACCGGTACGGATATTATCACTGCGTTAGATGCAGCAGTGTTGGGACCAACCTACCGGGCAGCTTTAATTCGTCAAAACGCTTTGGAGCATATGCTGGAATTACAGGATAAATATGAGATTGATTCGATCGGTTTTGAATTACTGGGGCCACCACGACTAACAAAATTATTATATGAAGGCTATCTGATTTACCGCATTTGCGGAAGCCTGGAGAATATTGACCAATTTGACAATGAGGAACTCAGTTCTCTGGCCTATGGAATCATTAAAACCAATACGCAACTGCGTACGACTATTCTATCCATTGGTACTCCAATTCTGATGCCGGATGGGAAGAGCTATATCCGTGGTCCTGAAATATCTGAGCCCAATTTTGAAGGTGTTGATTCAATTGTTATTACGCCCGAATTAATTGAAGAGTGGGCTGCCAACGCCTGGATTGATTTGCGTGCGAACTGTTTTGAGGAATGGAGAAAGCGTATTAAAAAACTTCAATCTGATATGCAGGAAATTGCCGAGAAAGAACACTCGTCTTATTTTTATCGTAAGCGTAAGTTTTTGTTACAGGGAGATATAATTGATATCAGTCGTACCGTGAGTTGGATATTTGAAACTGAGGATGAGGGTTTTCGTATAAAATAAGCTACCATTGATTATTTGAGTTTAATTTGTTCTGGATCAAACCAGTGCTGTCCAAGTTAACAGTATATTGGATGAAATTTTCATTTTTAAACAAACATTTTAGACAGACTTGGGATAACATTTTTAAAAAGGTAATAATATTTGATGTGTATCTCGGTAAGCTTAACTTCGCTGGCTTATTGAGATTAGAAAAAGATGATTATTGCAATAGATGGACCAGCAGCATCCGGGAAAAGTACTACAGCACGTTTGGTTGCGAAGGGTCTGGATTTCACTTACCTGGACACTGGTGCCATGTATCGTGCTGTTACTTTAGCGGTAATCGAACGGGAAGTCAATCTGAATGACAAAACTCAATTACATACCCTACTAACTGGAATTGAGTTGGAGTTATCGACAAGAGATGAACAAACAGAAATAATCCTGAACGGTAACAATGTTTCGGAGAAGATCCGCTCGGTAAAAGTGACTGGTATGGTTAGCGCCGTCAGTGCCAAACCGGCTGTACGGAAAGCAATGGTTGCACTTCAACGTCGGGTTGGTGCCAAGCAAAATTGTGTAATTGAAGGTCGCGATATTGGTACGGTAGTGTTTCCCGAAGCTGAATTCAAGTTTTTTATTGTGGCGGATTATGCTACTCGAGCAGCACGCAGGCAAAAAGATTTGGAAAAACAGGGTGAACATCGAACCATGGAAGACCTGATTGATGATTTGAAAATCAGAGATCATAAGGATTCAACGCGTACCCATTCACCACTTTGTCAGGCAGCCGATGCCATCAGGATCGATACGTCAAATCTCACCATTAAAGAACAAGTAACCCTGATTGTCGACCAGGTTAAAAGACGACATAATAAGGTAAAAAAATGACAGAGACAAAACAACCGGAACAGATAGTTGAAGAGATTACCGAGGATATTTCCAAAGTGATCAGTGAAGAAGTCCAAGGGGCTGATGATTCACCTGCTACTGAAATAGAAAAACCGGAAATTAATTACTTAAACCCGCAATTATTTGATTCTGTACGGGTCATTTCCAAGCGCGAATTAGATGAAAGTGTGGTTAATACAGATATTCCTCAGGAGATAAAAGAGAAGTACTTTAACACAATTTCGGACATATCTGAGAATCAGGTTATCACCGGCCGAATCATTGGATTGAATGATAAAGAAGTTCTGGTTGATATAGGTTTCAAATCCGAAGGTATTATTAATCGAAACGAATTTGGTAAAGAGATACCTAAAATCGGTGAAAAGATGGAGGTATTTCTGGAATACATCGAAGATCGTAGCGGGAAGACGGTGTTATCCAAGGAAAAAGCAGATTTTATGCGCCGCTGGTGAGAGATTAAAGAATATGATGCCAATAAAGAAATAATAAAAGGTCGTATCGTACGCCGAATAAAGGGCGGTATGATTGTCGATCTGAATAGTGTTCAAGCCTTTTTACCTGGCTCTCAGATCGACGTTAGACCGGTACAAGACTTCGATAAATATCTTGATCAGGAAATTGATCTTAGGATCGTGAAGCTAAATGAGACCCGGAAAAATATTGTGGTATCCCATAAAATTATTCTTGAAGAGAGTCTCAAGGAACAGCGGGAAGCATTGTTTGAAAAACTTGATGCTGGTCAGGTTTTAGAGGGTCGCGTAAAGAATATCACTGATTTTGGTGCATTTATTGATCTGGGTGGTATTGATGGTTTGCTTCATATCACTGATCTTTCTTGGGGGCGTGTCAATCATCCTTCGGAAGTAGTTACAATGGATGAGAAGCTCACTGTTAAAGTGATCGATTATGACCAGGAGAAGAAACGTGTATCTCTGGGACTGAAACAACTTTCACCGCACCCCTGGGAAAATGTTGAAGAAAAATATCCAATCGAATCCAAGATCATTGGAAAAGTGGTCAGTATGACTAATTACGGTGTTTTCGTTGAGATTGAGCCCGGTGTTGAAGGATTGATCCATGTTTCCGAAATGTCCTGGACACGGCACGTGCGTAATCCCTCGGAGCTTTATTCCATGGGTGACGAAGTGGACGCAATGGTTTTATCAATTGATTCGGAAGAACGTAAAATCAGTCTTGGAGCGAAGCAGTTACAACCCGATCCATGGGATGAAATTGAAGACCATTTCATGGTCGGTACCATTAAAAAAGGTAAAATTATTAATCTGACTCAATTCGGCGCCTTTGTCGAACTGGCAGAAGGCATTGACGGTTTAATTCATGTTTCTGACCTTTCTTGGTCCAAGGTTGTTCGCCATCCAAAGTAAACTGTCGCGATAAACCAGG
>DAOWAH010000001.1 GCA_030634675.1 Fidelibacterota bacterium | reverse complement strand
ATATCCAGGGAATCGGTTGCCGCTCCTACACTTTCATCAGCACACTGGGTGTATGTATGGAAGCCTGCGCGGAGAACGGGGTTGAATTGGTCGTGTTGGACCGTCCTAATCCATTGGGGGGCAACCGGATTGAAGGTAATCTGGTGGAAGAGGGCTATTTCTCATTTGTCAGCCAGTTTCCGGTGCCCTACGTCTTTGGCCTGACGGTCGGTGAATTCGCCCGGATGCTAAATGGTGAGAAGATGTTGAAAGATGGTATTCAATGCGATCTGACCGTAGTACCGATGGAGCATTGGAAGCGACTCATGACTTTTGAAGATACCGGTCTGGAGTGGGTACCTACTTCACCCCATATTCCCCATAAATATTCACCACTTTACTATGTCAGTACCGGTGTGATGGGTGAACTGGGTGTTATTTCTGAAGGTGTAGGTTATACAGCGCCTTTCCAATTTGTCGGAGCGGAGTGGGTTGATGCCGATACATTGGCTGCTGAACTGAATTCGATTGGTCTGCCAGGGATTATTTTCCGTCCGGTGGTGTATAAACCTTTCTATGGCCGTGATATGGGAACTTACCTGGGTGGCATTCAGATTCATATTATTGATCCCGCGGAAGTTAATTTATTGAGTTTGCAATTTCAATATCTGGAAGCTTTGATAAAATTGTATCCTGAGCAAAATCCTTTTCAAATGGCCAAAGAAAACCGATTGCGCATGTTTGATAAAGTGACCGGTTCAAACAAGGTTCGCGAATTGTTTACTAAAAACTATCGCTACGCTGATGTGGAAGATTATCTGAATAAGGATGTGAACTCATTCAGGGAACGGACTAAAAAATATTATTTATATAATTAGTGTCCGTCTCTAAACTTAGTGTGTCGTTTAGAGTGTTAGGGTGTTAAAGTTCTTGGTTCTTAGTTCTGCCTGTGACCCGAAGATCGTGCCGAGCACGACGTAGGGGTGCTTACAGACCGAAGATTCTGAAACATAATTACAGAACTCAGGTTAACCTGCCGACCGGAGACCCCGCTTTGCGGGATGTAGGTTTGAGTTCTTTGTCTCTGGTCACTTGTCATTCTTCATTGGGCATTAAGCGGGGTAACACTGCTCCTCTGCTCTTCGCTCTCTGCTTATCCTCGGGCAATCCAGCGGATAATATTGCCCAGCTTGGGTGGCGTACCCTGCAGCAGGATGCCGACCCGGAAGATGCGACCACCGGCCCAAACAGTAAAAATCGCAAAGATAATTACTCCAATTACGCCAACCCAGGGCTGCCAGGCGGGAATCGCCACCGGCGTGCTCATGCGCAGGACCATCAACATGGGAGTAAAAGGTGGTATCAGGCTCACCCAGGTGGCAAATGTACTCAGGGGCTCTTTCAACACCGGAAACATGATGAACATTGGAATCATATTGGGCAGCATGGCTGGGAAAGACAGGTTCTGAGCATCCTTGGCATCATTACAGGCCGAACCGATAGCAGCCATGACGGAACCCATCATGGTAATGAGTAAAATCAGAAAGGCCAAGAACCAGGGCAGCACATCCAGGGGAATTTTGTCTTCCACGCCATATTTAGTAACAGCGAAAAACCCCATCGTCAGATATACCAGGGCGCCGGTCATGGCAACGCCCACGCCACCGATAACTTTTCCCATCATGAATTGAAATGGCCGCACCGATCCCAAAATAACTTCTGCGATGCGTTGGGTTTTTTCTTCCATAACTGAATTTAGGAGTGGCATGGCGCCCATCATCGTCATGATAAACATCAGCATCATCATAATTAACGGGGCCGCCAGTGCCTCCAGTTCGCTGGTTCGTTCAGCATCTTTAATTTCACCACTGTCATCCGTCGTTACCAGACCCATACCTTCCACCGATATCCAGTAGAAAAGATCCTGAACTTCCGCTTCACCGATACCGGCTTCTTCCAGCCGATAACGCCGTAGACGGTCATTCACGGGCTGGCGTAACCAGCTCCGCAGATCATCCATAGCGGTATTTTCACCATGGAAGGTGATCCGGGAAGTGGTACGATCCGGTTTAGGGTGTGCAACGTCAGACCCAATCTCCATGAAAGCATAGATTTCCTTAGCCCGGATCTGATTAGATAATTCCAGCCGTTGAGCATCGGGATCATCCAGATTCGGTTTAATTTCTTCCAGCAGGTAGGTCGGCTTGATTTTCTTGTGGGTTTCCGGGTCGTATACTTCCCGCTCGTTACGTTCTTCCGCCAGTTGAATCAAATAATCAGCCATGATTCCGGAATTATCAAGAATGATAACTTTCTTGTCGGTTATATCGACTTGGTCCTTAAGCAGGGTGATGGCAATAACGCTGCCGCTCATAAAAATTGGCGCAATTATCAGTCCGATGATGAACCCTTTTGTTTTTACGGTAGCTTTGTATTCGCGCAGGGCGATTTTTAATGTCTTAAGCATGACTGGCCTCCGCGGCTTCGGGGCCGGCGATGCGGATAAAAATATCGTGTAAAGATGGTTGAATTGTTTCAAATTTTTCGATGCGGGTCCGTTTCATTATGGCCGCCAGTACCTCCTGTGAATCAGTTCCAGCCTCCATGCGCAGTTCCTGCAGGCGGCCGAAATCATTGATTTTTTCTACTCCCGGCAGAGCGCCTAAAGCCTGTTTTCCATCCTCGGTGCGGATGCGGATGGTATCGCTGCCATATTTTTGCTGGATACTGCTGAGAGTCCCGTCCAGTACTTTCCGGCCCTGGTAAATCATAAAAATGAAATCGCACATTTTTTCGGCTACTGCCATATCGTGAGTGCTGAAAATCACTGTCGTACCCTGGGTCTGCAATTCCAGGATAGCGTCTTTCAGCACTTCCATATTAACTGGATCGAGGCCACTGAAAGGCTCGTCCAGAATCATCAGTTCCGGTTTGGTTACCACCGTGGCAATGAATTGAACCTTCTGGCTCATGCCTTTGGACAGGGTCTGGACTTTTTTATCAGCCCAGTCAGATAAGTCCAGCTTTTCCAGCCAGCGATCGACTTCACTCGCTACATTTTTCCCGTTTTTCAAATCGCCATAAAAACGGAGGACTTCCCGGACTTTCATTGTCTTGTAAAGGCCACGTTCTTCCGGCAAATAAGCAATCCGGTCCGATGAGGCGCCTAATACGTTTTCTCCAAAGACGTGGATCGTTCCCTGGTCGGGATAAAAAATATTCATTATCATCCGCAGGGTAGTGGTCTTCCCCGATCCATTGGGACCGATAAAACCATAGATACTGCCACTGGGGACGTTCAATGATAATTGATCGACGGCAGTCACATTGCCGAATGTTTTAGTGATCTTGTCAATTTCAACGGTATTCATTAAAAATCCGGATAATTATTATAATTCTTTGTCCATTTTGCGTTTGCCGAAAAAAGCAGCTGTTAGCCAAATCAGGAAAAATATTGTGATGATAGCGACTATAATTCCCAATTTATTAATAATCAGGAGTGGATCGGTAAGGCGGTATTTGATTATTGTGAAAATGGTGCCGGAAACTGCCAATAGGATAAATAGAACCAGCACAGTCTTCGGTCGAATTTTCAGAAATGGAATACCGCCAAAATATAGAATAGCACCAATCAAGATAATGACATTAAAGGTATAAATCATGGCGATATCATTAAAACTATCAGATGATTGGTCAAGCACAATTTGCCGGAACAAGATGTCAATCTGCAGTGCTATAAGCGTTAAAATATACATTATTGCGCAGATGCGCATAATTATTCCACGAGTTCGTTCATCCATGGGGAAGGGTGGTTTAGTCATTTTTGATCTCCCAGAAAAGCTGGTCCAGGGTTTTATCAAGAGCGTGTGCGATTTTGAGGCATAATGCCAGGCTGGGATTGTACTTGGCGTTTTCAATCAGGCCGATAGTCTGGCGAGTGGCATTAACCTGATCAGCCAGCTCCTGCTGAGACAGGTTTTTTTCAATTCGAGCTAGTTTAAGTTTGGTATTCATAATTTTTTTATGATGAGAATGTAAGATATATTATTCAAAATGACAAATATATTTTGCAATATGGTAGATATATATTCCTATTTATGTAATCAGGATAAAACTATCTATTTGACTTTGATACCGAGTCCAAGCCGCCAAACCGGATTCCAGACAATTGGGCCATTTCCGGTTTGAAGGTAGTGAGATCGTTGATAGTAAATTCACTCAGGCTGGAATGGCCACAAGCCCGGGCCATTACTTTCATTAATTCGGTGGTAGCTGAAAGATAATTTTGCAACCGCTGGGCTGATTTTTCTATTTTGATCCGTGCCCGCAGGTGCGGTTGCTGGGTAGCAATACCAACCGGGCAATTATTGGTATGGCAGGCTCGCATCCCCAGACAGCCAATGGCCTGGATGGCGGAATTGGCAATTGCGATGCCATCGGCGCCCAGCGCCAGGGCTTTAATAAAATCGGCTTCCGTACGCAGTCCGCCGGTGATGATTAAAGTTATATCCTCAGCACCGATTGAACCAAGATGCCGATGAGCACGGGCTAAGGCGGGAATTGTAGGAATAGAAATATTATTTTTGAATATGTCCGGCGCCGCCCCGGTACCGCCCCCGCGGCCATCGATAATAATATAATCGGCTGTGGCTTCCAGTGCGAAATCAATATCCGCTTCGATGTGCTGGGCTGAGATTTTGAAACCTACCGGAATCCCGCCGGTAGCTTCCCGGACATGCTCGGCAACCCGGAGAAAATCGGCGGGGGTGGACAAATCTAAAAATGTGGCAGGACTAATAGCTGCTTCACCGGCTTTCAAGCCCCGGACGGCGGCGATTTTTTCAGTAACTTTATTGCCCGGCAGGTGTCCACCGGTGCCGGTCTTGGCTCCCTGTCCGCCCTTGAAATGGAAAGCCTGGCAGCGTTTTACTTTTTCAATATCCCAGCCAAATTTGCCTGAAGCAAGCTCATAGAAATAGCGTGAATTATGAACTTGTTCTTCCGGTAACATTCCTCCTTCGCCTGAGCAAATTCCCGTACCGGCCAGTTCGGCGCCTTTTGCCAGAGCTATTTTGGCCTCCTCGCTGAGAGCGCCGAAACTCATGTCGCTAATGAAAATAGGGATATCCAATTCCAAAGGTTGATTCGCGCGCGGACCAATTACCAGTTTGGTATTTACTGAGGTATCATCCAACAATGGTTTACAGGCCAGTTGGCCGGTGACGATTTGAATATCAGCCCAACGGGGTAATTCCGTTAAAGGCACGCCCATTGCGGATGTTGGTCCGTGACGACCGACATTTTTCAAGCCATTCTTAGCCAATTCTTCAATATGGTGATTAAAGGGTTCTTCCGGAGTGCCGTGTGTGTCGGCATACAAGCCCAGGTATTCATCACGGTTGTAGGGTTGCGGGTTTTCAAGTTCCCAGGATTTCAGCTCATTTTCATCCACATAGACAGCATCGGCTTTAAGATCAATCCAGGCGTTAAAGTGTGCTAGCGCTTCGTCATTATTATATTCACTGACACCGGTGTCGTAACGATAATCCCAGAAATGCACCCCGCAAATCAGGTTAGCACCATCGATGTAGCCATCGGCCAGCAGTGCCCCACGGTGGTGACAGCGGCCATATAAGACCGATACTTTTTCATCATAGCGGATGATGACCAGATCAACGTTTGACACTAAGCTATAAGTCGGTTGTCGGTCTTGCAGCTCACTCCAGGTTGCAATCCTAATTTTATTAGTAGTAATGGAATTACCCATGAATACCTCCTTTTAATAAGGAAATATAATAATGGTTTTTGGAATTGTATAAATTTGATTTTTATACCAGTAAAAATGAGATGAACACTTTAAGCGCATTTTGGTGAATTCTGTCAAATTATAAAAACTACCCCAAGTCCCCCTCCATTCACAAAGAGGGGGAATCAGGGTAGATTATTATAGAAAGCGGGGCTGATTAGCCGGTGTAACTGAGCGGCAACCCTTCCAATTTGTCCAGACTGGCCTGGATATCTTCATCAGCCAGGGCATGATCGTGGAGATTGCCCGCCAGATAATTGGTGTAAGCACTCATGTCGAAATAGCCATGTCCGGAAAGATTAAACAGGATCGTTTTTTCCCGGCCTTCTTCCTTAGCCTGCAGGGCTTGAAGCACGGCACCATGGATTGCATGCCCCGATTCCGGAGCCGGAATGATGCCTTCGCTACGAGCAAATATCAGAGCTGATTTGAACACTCCTAGTTGCTGATAAGCTTCAGCTCGGATCAATCCGTCTTTCACCAGTTGACAGAGCAGGGGAGCATCGCCGTGGTAGCGTAATCCGCCGGCATGAATTGCTTCAGGGACAAAAGTATGTCCTAAAGTAAACATCGGGCTTAAGGGTGTCAGTTGAGCTGTGTCGCCAAAATCATACCGGTATTGGCCTTTAGTCAAGGTGGGACAGGAGGCCGGTTCAGTGGCTAGAAAATCGATTTCTTTACCATTGATTTTATCCCTCATGAAGGGGAAGGCCAGACCAGAAAAATTGGATCCACCGCCGACACAACCAATGATTACATCAGGGTAATCGCCGACGATTTTCATCTGCTTGATAGCTTCTTCGCCGACAATAGTCTGGTGCAACAGCACGTGATTCAGGACTGATCCCAGCGAATATTTTGTATCATCTCGACCAGCGGCATCTTCAACTGCTTCGGAAATAGCGATTCCCAGACTTCCGGGGGTATCGGGCATTTCAGCCAGAATTTTGCGGCCCGACTCAGTATCCGGACTGGGACTGGCCACAATCGAGGCGCCAAAAGTCTCTATCATTGCTTTCCGATAGGGTTTTTGATCGAAACTGATTCTGACCATATATACTTTAACTTCCAAGCCAAAGAGTCCGCCGGCAAAGGCCAATGAGCTGCCCCACTGACCGGCTCCGGTCTCGGTCGCTAATCGTTTCACACCTTCCTGTTGACTGTAATAAGCCTGGGCTACGGATGTATTCGGTTTATGACTGCCGGTAGGACTCACACCCTCATATTTATAATAGATTTTCGCCGGTGTACCGAGTGCTTTTTCTAATCGATGGGCTCGGATAAGGGGTGACGGTCTCCAGAGTGTCAGCGCTTCCAGCACTGGTTCCGGGATGGGGATATAGCGTTCTTGACTGACTTCCTGTCCAATCAAAGCCATGGGGAAGAGGGGCGCCAAGTCGTCGGGTCCGAGTGGTTTGAGAGTCCCGGGATGCAAAGTAGGCGGTGGTTGATGAGGCATGTCGGCTACAATATTATACCATTTGCGGGGCATTTCTTGTTCGCTGAGGAAAATTTTAGTTTGTTTCATGTTTACAATATCCTTTAGGTTGAATCCGTGTACCTGAAAATTGTAAGGGTACACAAATGTTTTTGCTTTAAGTTATGAGATAGGGATAGATATTATGCGCCCGCAGGCACAGGAAAATTAATTGGCCCGGCCGGGCCACCAGGTCCAAACGGTACTGCTGAGTATAGCTGAGATGTGAGCGATATAATTTTTAATGCTCATTACAATAGCGAATTTTAATCAATTATAGTTGTAGTGCAATGATTTTATTGGCCGATTCAATTTGATATTTAATTCCAGTTAATATGGAGAGATAGGTGCATTGGTTTCCCCACGGGTCTGCGGCCGGCCAAACAGTTAGAAGTTTCGGAGGCAGTTGATATTGCCTATGCCCTTACTTTAAGCCTATTTTTAATATTGATTTTTTATCATTTTTGCGCTGCCCCCGACCGGTCCTGGCCGACCAACGGCTTAAGCGCTCCTTATTGGAACGCTGGCCGCTTTTTTCGGTCGGGTGGTGGCGCAATATCCTGCCTGCAACTTCTTAGCTGCTAATCGAAACAGTTTACGGCCGAGCCGAATTCTGCATCTTGATGGGACAACTCTTAAGAGTTGTCCCTATAGATATATCAAGGACGCCATCCACCAGGCGGCGGAATAGGCTGAAGCCGCGCCCTCTATAACTTTATATCTTATTCGCATTAAATATTTCAGCAACCTTTTCACTTTTCTTTCGTCTAAGACTTGTTGCCTAATGAATCATATCGATAATTTCTATCAATACTACAATAGATCACAGATGGAATTAATCCTGAATTATTCCATTAAATTATCCAATTAACTAACATCAAACTTTGAGAGTCCTATGTCAGATATTACTCGTCGAGAATTTGTCAAAGTGACCGGATCCGGGATAGCCTTGGCATCGCTGTCCGGTGTATTACCGGGATTAGCAGGATGTGCTGCCGGCAAAGAACTCCAGACCGGTTATTTCTCCCGATTCGGAATTGATTCCGAGACAATTCGGAAAGTACTGTCGGAAGCTCTGGTTTTTGGCGGCGATTATGCCGATGTCTTTTTCCAGCACTCGATTCGTAATTCGATTCGCTTGGAGGATCGAATTGTCAATTCCGCCAGTACCAGGGTCCAATTAGGAGTGGGAATTCGTGTCCTTAAAGGTGACCAGACCGGGTATTCCTTTACGGAAGACCTGAATCTCACCAGCATGCAAGCCGCCGCTCGCACCGCAGCTAATATCGCTTCAGGATCCAAGATAGTTCCACCCCAGGAATACCAGCCGATGAACCTTCCAAATCATTACCCGGTGGAAGTATCATGGGCAGATGTGGGTATCGATAAGCGTGTGGCTCTCGTTAAATCAATGGATGAGGCGACCTTTGCCCAGGATGAACGGATCATCAAGAATTATGTTGGTTTACACGATACCGAAAAATATATCCTGACCGCCAATTCCGAAGGACAGCTCAGTACCGATTACCAGCCTATGCTGCGGCTTATCGTTTACTGTACTGCTCAACAAGGTGATCAACGTGAGTCGAATTATTTTGACTATGCCGCTCGGGATGATTTCAATTTCCTGACTCCAGAGCGACTGGAACGCATGCCCAGGGAAGCCGTCAAACGAACTGTCAGTTTGTTTGATGCCCAACCGGCACCGGCCGGTGAGTTGCCGGTAGTTTTAACCGCCGGCAGTTCCGGAATCCTGTTACATGAAGCGATCGGCCACGGAATGGAAGCGGATTTCAATCGAATTGGTTCTTCCATTTATTCCGATAAACTTAATAAACCGATTGCACAGGATTTTGTAAATATTGTTGACAGCGGTTTGAATCTCAATGTGCGTGGATCGATCAATATCGATGATGAATGTGGCGACACCAAAGAAACCATGCTGGTGGAAAATGGTGTTTTACGAACCTACCTCCATGATCGTATTTCAGCTCAGCATTACGGTGTCGAACCCACTGGCAGCGGCCGCCGGGAATCATTCAAGTATTATCCCATGCCCCGGATGCGCAACACTTATATGTTGAATGGTCCTCATACTTTTGAAGAGATCATTGCCAGTGTCAAGTATGGCATCATGGCGGATCAATTCACGAATGGTCAGGTCAATATCGGCCCGGGTGATTTCACTTTCTATGTGAAATCCGGCTCCCTGATCGAAGATGGAAAGATCACCGCCCCGATCAAGGATGTCAATATTATTGGTAATGGTCCCGAGGTATTGGAGCGGGTTACTATGGTGGGCAATGATTTTGCCATGACCGAAGGCGGTTGGACCTGTGGTAAAAACGGCCAGTCAATACCGGTCTCGATGGGGCTGCCAAGTGCACTGGTCTCATCGATAACCGTTGGTGGAAAGGGGTAAGTGATGAATAAAATTGATTTAGCCAACTGGACACAGAATTACGCTAAACAGCAGGGTGCCGATGATACATCGGTGGTGATCAGCAACCGCCGTTCGATCGATATCGAATACCGCGATAGGGATATCGATAAACTGACCGAGTCCTCCGAAAATTCTCTGTCAATCGAACTATTTGCCGGTGGCAAGTATTCCTCCCATCGAACCAATGATTTGCGCAAACCAGCCCTGCAGAAGTTCATCAATAATGCCCTGGCCATGACCGGATATCTTGGTGAGGACCCCTTCCAGGCGCTCCCGGACCCTGAGCTTTACAAGGGACGCCATAATGTTAACCTGGAATTGTTTGATAACGGTTACCACCAGGTTGAAACCAAACAACGGGTCGATATTGCCAAGCAGATCTTCGAACGCATTCAAGGTAAGGATGACCGTATCGTTTCGGTTACTTCTTATTTCAGCGACAGTCATTACGAGAATGTGCATCTGAAATCGAACGGGTTTGAAGGCTCCTACGAGAGTTCCACTTTCGGGGCCGGAGCTGAAGTATCCCTGGATGACGGCAGCGGCAAGAAACCGCAGAGCTGGAAGTATTATAGTGCCCGTCATCTGAATGACCTGCCCGATCTGGACCGGATTGCCGACGAAGCTCTGAAACGTACCCAGGATTCAGTGGGACAGACCAAGATCGAATCAGCGGCCATGCCCATGATCTTGATGAATAACCAGGTCCGTGGTCTGCTGGGCCGGATGTGGGGTGCACTGCGAGGTGGCAGCCTCCAGCAGAAAAACTCCTTTTTACTCGACAAGCTGGATACGAAAATCGCCTCAGATCTGTTGACTGTGATCGATGATCCCACGATTGTTCGTGGAATGGGTAGCCGTTACTACGACGGTGATGGTATTGCCGCCAAGGTGATGCCAGTTGTAGAAAATGGTGTTTTGAAAAACTACTATATCGATGTCTATTACGGCCGCAAGCTGGAAATGGCGCCCACCGCCGGTGGTTCTTCCAATGTTACCTTCAAACTGGGTAACCGATCCGGTGCCGAGATTGAGAAAGATATTGACAGAGCCATCCTGGTGACCGGATTCCTGGGCGGTAACGCCAACAATACTACCGGTGACTTCTCCCTCGGTATTTCCGGTTGGCTGATCGAAAAGGGTCAACGCACCACTCCGATCAACGAAATGAATATCTCCGGTAATTTCACCGACCTGCTTAATAAGCTGGTTGAAGTTGGTAACGATCCCTATAAATTCTCATCCTGGCGCACACCAACGATGGTGTTTGACAGGGTGCAGTTTGCCGGACTGTAAACGGATCTGAATAATCGTCACGGACGCTCCAAGCGTCCGTGACGATCTATAATCAATGCCCCTAACGGGACGAAAGCGGATTCAATTCTTCCGGCGGATTTTCTTATAAAATATTTTTTAAAATTTTTAAATAAAAATTATTTCCTTTAGGTTTATTTGGTATAATACCAACTTCTGCATTATGAGCCTCGGCGATCCGTTTCACAATTGCCAAACCTAAACCACGTCCCCTTTTATTACTGCTTTCAATTCGATACTTCCTGATAAAAATATGCGCACGATCTTCCTTGCGGATTGTTTTCCCAAAATCCCGGACTTCAATATTAAGAAAACCCTTAACAGTTTCACCTGCTATGATGATCTTCTCGCCAGCGGCAGCATATTTGATCGCATTGCTGATGTAATTATTAAATATTTCGGCTATTATCGGGTTAGCTTTGGTAAGCAGGTTTTTCTCAAGTTTCAGTTCTAAAGTAATCCCTGCATTCCCCAGTTGTGATGAAAACCCTTTAACTACGTTGTGAATAACTTCTCCCAGATTGATTGTTTCCTTTTCAATTTCCTCACCTATCGTAAGCTGAGACAGGGTGGTGGCGTTGTCGACAACCCTCAGTAAATCATCGCAACTTTCTTTGATGATCTGCACCATTTCGTTGTTGGGAAATTCCGCCAGCATCAGGTCCGCCATACCACTGATAACACCGGCGGGGTTCTTTAAATCGTGGGTAATTACATCCAGTAATACTTCCTTAAGATTGTTTGACTCAGCCAACTGGTCGGATAGAAGGCGATATAATTCTTCTGACCTTTTTAAATTATCCTGGGTACGTTTGAGTTCTGTTATATCCCGGGAAACCCCCATAACACCGATTTGCTCGCCCTGTTCATTTTGGAGAACCGACGCGGATAGAAAGCAGGGAAAGATTTCACCGTTCTTCCGCTTGGAGTTAATCTCTCGGATAACCTTTCCGTCTTTCAGGGTGGTTTTGTGAATATCAAAACCCAACTTTGTATCGGCGTAGATGAAATTAATATGTTTCCCTAGCACTTCATCGCGAGTATAGCCAAAGGCTTCTTCGGCTGATTTATTAAACTCCGTAATTCTTCGCCTGCTGTCCACAGCAATAATCATATCCATCGAACTGTCAATAATAATCTTTGAATATTCCAGCGATGTCATCAACGCTGCCCGGGCTTTCTTGAGTTCGGTGATGTCTTGTGAAATACCCATAACGCCGACTTTTTCACCCTTTGAGTTCACTAAAATTGAAGCATTCAATATACTGGGGAAAAGTGTGCCGTCTTTGTGACGATTTTGGATTTCTTCCACACAGCGGCCATTTTTAATGGTCTTATTATGAATCGTTTCTCCATGTTTTCTGTCGGAGTATAATAAATCAACATGTTTTCCCAGCACCTCGTCCCGGGTATAACCAAAACTCTCCTCCGCTGCTTTATTGAATTCGGTAATTTTTCGCTTGTTGTCACAAGCAATAATCATATCCAGAGAACTGTCAATTATATTTTGAGCATATTCTTGAGCTGTTCTCAGCGCCTCTTCCGCTAGTTTTCTTTCAGTGATATCTTTAATCACAATGATAATTGTCGTTGGTTGCCCGGTTTTATCTCTTAAAACCGAAGCATTATATTCCGCCGGATAGGTGGAATTATCCGTTTTAAATAACCGGTACTCGATATCATTAATAAATCCAGTTTCCAGTAATTTTTTAGTGTTTCTTTTAGCCCGGCTAAGATCCTCAGGGATTATCATCTTAAAAATATTTTTACTAATGAGATCATCAGCCCTCTTACAACCGGAAACCTGTGCCATTTGTTTATTCGCCATAAGGATCACACCATTTAGATCCGTCAAAATAATGGCATCCGGGGAAAGATCGATCAACTGACGGTATTGTTCTGCATTTTCTTTTAGAACTTGTTCTTCTTTATACTTGGCAAGAGCAACCTCGACGGCTGTGAATAACTCTTGTGTTTTAAATGGTTTAATTAAATAGCCGAATGGTTTTGTCGCCTTAGCCTGGTAGAATAGTTTTTTGTCCTCAAAAGCGGTAATATAAACGACGGGGATATTATATTGATTGCAAATTTCCGCCGCTTGTATTCCGTCCATATCTCCTTCCAACAGGATATCCATTAATACTAAATCCGGGGGTTCTTTTTTAACCTTTTCAATGGCTTCTGCTCCGGAATGCACAATAGCACTGATACGATAGCCGGACACCTCTAATTGTTTTCGAATTAAATTTGCTATCGGATCATTATCCTCAACGATAAGAATTTTAGGTTCGGTCATTTAATCTCCTCGGCCCTGGACATGGTTAAACAATCTTTAAAGTATCCTCTGACTTCCGTAGGGAATTCTTTGATCAATGCTATCCAGGATATCCCATTGTCAAGATTAATATACACAATTAAGCAATTCAATAACTTGTTCTTCATCAATCTGAGCGCTCCTATCCTGAGAAGGTTTTGATCATGGCAATATTCATTTTTTCTGGAAAACAGCTTTAGTGAAATTCCATAGTAATGAATACATCCCCTTTGACTCTTAAAAGATTTTTGATTTAATCACGAATTTTATAGAAAGGAAATTTGCCAATTGAAATATCTAATATTCATAACAGTCTGCCACTGAATTATCCTCCTACTGCGATTAAATCGCTAAAAGTTACATGAGTAATCTGTAAGTAACAATACCCTGGCAATATTAGTGTGAGGGGTGCTACAAGGATCCGGTGTTTGCTTACCGGCCAGCGCAGAAAGCCACGGCTGTAAAGCCGCGGGGCTCCGCCATTATTCCAATTGCTGTTGGTTGTGATAAAACCTGCCAAGTTTAATGATCGTGTATTAATATTCCCCATGTTTTTAAATCGATTTTATTCTGAGAAAAATGGGGTGGTACAGATCAGTGCTCAGCAGGCCAGTAGTTTTGCCAAGGATATTTCCGGTGACTTCAATTCGATCCATGACCCGGGCAATAAAAGTTATTGTGTGCCGGGGGATTTATTGTTTGCTTTGGTCTTGGACAAATACGGTCTGAGCCGGAAAATGCGGTTTATTTTCTCCGGGATGGTGCGTGATGGTACTGACCTGCTATTCCCTGATCTGCCGGGCGATCAGTTTGCAATCACTGACCGGAAAGGCAAATCTTATCTGCAGGTTGAACGGAATGGGGAAACCAGCTTAAATGCTTACTTAATTGAGAAACTTACCCGAAATTATGTAGCTTTTTCGGGCCAGAATTTCCCTCATATTCTGGTTCCCTTGATGGCTGAGCACCAGGTTATGATTAATCCAGCCCGTCCTCTGGTAATATATGACAGCATGTCTTTTGCTCTCGATCATCTAACGGTTACCGAACCCCGGCTGGACCTGACGGAGACCACCTTGGAAATCATCGGTAAGCGCGCCGAAGCCCGACTGTATTTTCAGATACATGAGAATGACCAACAAATAGGAACCGGATTTAAAAAGCTGATTTTGAGCGGCTTACGACCTTACGAGGAAGCCACGATTCAAGAATTAAGTGAAATTTATCTAGCACGGCGGGATGCTTACCGGTCAGCGCCCTGATTGAAAAAATTACCTGGCTTCTGTCCGGCGAGGCTGAGTGTTATTTCAATTCTTCCAGCAGTTTTTCCAGTTGAAACTCCGACTTTGTAGCCGCCACTTGCCAGCACTGGAGTAGATTCAACAGTTCATCCAGAGGATGATTGGTGGTGGTCAAATCTACGACGGTGATGGTAGTCAGCCACCAGATCAGTTCTTCGAAACCTTCCTGGTTGAAATAAATAATGCCTTCGAAACGATTGATACCGAGAAAACGATGGATTTCATTATCATCCAGCAGGTCCCGGAATAGATCGCGAGCTTTTTCTGATGTAGCAGTTTCCAGATGATGCTGGTAATGGCACAGGATTTTAATTAGTACACATTCGCGTCCGCCTCGCTCAGCAGGTAAACCAGCCGCCGATAGAATATTCGTGATGGGCTGCCCCAGACCTAATTCACTAATCAGTCGCTGGCTGAAGCGCGGGTATTCAGCAGTATTTACAGCTTTACCGATCAATCGAAGAAGTCCCCAGATTCGTAATGTAGCGATAGCGATTTCTTCTGTCAATCCTGTCTTCCTATAATCAAAATCGGCATTTTTAACATCAATTGGCATTTTAATAAATTGATCGACTGCAGCGATTGATTCTGCGATTTCACCGGCTAATAAAGCCATCTTAACCTGTCTGTCAGTCAGATTGATGATTTCATTAGTGTACTTTTCGACAGATGCCAGTCCCGGTTCATCGAACACGACGGTAAATGAATCACGCACCGGTTTTAAAAATATATCCTTAATCGATTCCTCAATGCTGGTTACACCATGACCATTTAACATATCATGCAACTGACCATAGCGCCCGTATTGATCGTCCCGGATTTCCCGGATTTCCCAGAAAACCTGGTACTGGTATCCATTTAAGCCGACCTGAAAACCCTGTTCGAGAATGTCACTAGTACGACGGATGAATTCCAAGCCAGAAACATGTTCGCGCATGATAATATATTTGTTACTCTGACCGGAAATGCCAAGTGCCTGAGCCAGATCAACCTGCCGCAAGTTTGGCTTATCACCAACGGATTTATCATTGAAAGCTGCCGATGTTCGTAGCCAGCCCTTGGCTTGTTGATAGGCGTTATTATAGAGCACCAGTACGCTTTCATTCCCAACCCGATTGGTATAGGCGAATACGTTCTCATTAACCGAACCATCCTGGTTGTAAAGATCGAATAAGCGAAATTCCACTACTTCTGCGAACAGGTAGCGTTTGCGCAGCACTGGGAAAATATCTCGTTCATGGCGCTGAACCAGTTCCTGGTCCGGTTGTTCATCCCAATAGGCCCGCCGGAATTCCATCCCATATTTCTCGCGGTAGCCCTCGATCTGCCCATGCCCAATCATTGGTAAGCCCGGCATGGTTAACATCATCAGGGTTGTGCCGAAATATTTATCTCCAGTGCCAAACTGAACCGCAGCTGTTTCTTCGTCAGGGTTATTAAGGAAATTAACGAAGCGCTTTAAAATTTGTGGATCGAACTCCAGGGTATTCTTGATTGTCTGGCGGTATTTGGCATTATCCTCCATCTTGAGCATATTCATGAAGGCACTGTTATAAACCCGGTGCATGCCCAGCGTGCGGACGAAATAGCCTTCCATCATCCAGAAAGCCTCCGCCAGCAGCAGAGTGTGAGGCACTTCCTCCGCTACCCGATCTACCACCTCGCGCCAAAACTCATGCGGAAAATGGCGGTTAAATTCCTCTTTACTCAAACCATGTTCCGCCCGGGATGGGATATCCCCACCACTCCCCGGTTCCGGGAACCACAGGCGCTGAAAATGGCGTTTTGCCAGTGTCATGGCTGCATCGAAGCGGATGATCGGCGTTTGTCGGGCCACGCGCAGAATAGTCTGAATAACAGCTTCTCGAACCTCCGGCAGCAGATAATTGAGCTGGGCGGTGTCATTCCAGGGCATGGAAGTACCATCATTGCCGTGATAGATAAAACGTTCTTCACCAGTCTGCCGGTCTACATAGCGAAATACCACCGCTGCATCCGATTGATCGTAATAATGATCCTCAATCTGGATACTGATCCGGTCATCTTCCGCCAGGTTGTCCGATTCAAATTTATAGGCTGGGTATGGGGAGTATCGGGTTTGAACATACCATTCGGGATGTTCGATAATCCAGTTGGCATCAAGGCCGGTATGGTTGGGGACCATATCGCTGGCCAGACGGATGCCCCGAAATTGGCAGCGTGTTTTCAGATTCTCAAAAGCCGCGGGGCCTCCCAACGAATCGGCGATCACATATTCTTTTAATGAATAGGCTGATGATTCGGCCTCCGGATTCCCGCACCATTGTTTGATTTTCTGAGATACTCGACTCCTCTTCCAAAGACCAATCAACCACAAAGCGGTGAAACCAGCGTGGGCCAGTTTATCCAGTTCTTCGTCCGGAATCTGGTTCAATTGCTTGATAGGTTGCTGGTAAAGTTTTGACAACTGATCCAGCCAGACCAGGGTATTTTTGGCAATCATCACCACCCGTGGCATCCAGTCACTGTCGGGACTGAAGCGTTCGTACTCATCTTCACCCAGGGCGAACTCCAGCACGGATACCTCACCGGGTCCGAATCCGTGGTCTTTTTGCTCCTCGCTGCTGAAATCCAATCCCCGCAGCATGCGCAACAGGAATCGGCCCAGCAGATCGCCCCAGTTATCGCGGATAAAACGTAGTTGGTCAGCCAGGGAGTTAGGTGCCGCCAGTGCCGGTTGACGTAACATGTCGATCAGATTTAGCTGGCTGGGTCCAAAGGGTTTTTGGGAATTGAAGAAGTTGGTTAGATCAGCCATGATCTGTCGGTATCCGGTTTGGTTTTCCAATTCCGAATCGTCGAATAATTCCCTGAAAGGTTCAAAAGCAGGATTGATATTAGCCAACCAGTGCAGGATCAGTTCCTCCAAAGTGTGAGCACGGTTGGATTCACCGGCAGTTGTACCTGTTAGGTAGATAGCCGGGTCACCGTCATTCCGGAAAACCTCTACCGGAGGGAAATGAGCAATAAAGTACTCCAGGATGCGATCGATCTTTTTAGCACCGTATTTAGTATCCAACCAATCCAGGGTTGTGTCCAGTATATCGGCTTGGATGTTGGTACGATACTGGCCAAACAGGTAGTGCAGAATTTCGTCAATCAAACCCAGGGCATTCAAATCAGAAGCCAGTAAAGCCTGCTCGGGATGTTGACTCAGCTTACGGTCAGCGTTCATTTCCCGGACGATTTTATGTGAAGCACTGTAATTGGATATTACTACATTACCATCTAAGGCGAACAACAATTCATTAAAACCATATTTGTCACGGATGTCCCGTGCGATATGAAATTCCCGTCGAACAGCCTGGTCGAACCGTATGGTGTCGGAAAGGGGGACAGAAATATTTTTAGCGACTTGAAATATCAATTGTAATGATCTCTGGTTTTAAAATTATCTTGGACGTTAGGCTTGCCAGCCCTTTTTTACTGATTAAAATGGCAGGGAGTTCAATGATCATGGTAGAACTTACAAAGGAAATTGATCGTTTTTTTACTGTCTTGCAGACCTGTTTCCAAGCTAATTTAAATGGATAAATTATTTGCGGAGGTACAGCATGTCATTAGGTCGGAAGATTTTTATTGGGATAACTGTTGTAATCTTAGTTGTAGTAATTGGAGCCGGGTTATTTCTCCGTTCGCTGGCAACCAAAGGCATCCCGGATTACGATGGTACGGTGACCCTGCGGAATATGACTGATGAAGTCATCATATACCGCGATGAGTATGCCATTCCACATATTTATGCTCAAAATGAGCCTGATTTGTACCGCGCTACCGGTTATTGTATGGCACAGGATCGACTGTTTCAAATGGATTTGATTCGCCGTGCGACAACTGGTCGGTTATCAGAAATTTTTGGTGCGGATATGATCAATGCGGATCATATGTTACGGGCCCTGCGAATTCCGGATAAATCACGACAGGTTTTAGCGGAAATGGATGTACAGTTACTAACTAATGCCCAAGCCTTCAGTGATGGCGTGAATCAGTTCATTGAAACCCATGTTGACAAATTACCGCTGGAATTTTCGATCCTTGGCTATCAACCCGAAATGTGGCAGCCGGAACATTCATTGAATCTGGTGGGATATATGGCCTGGGACCTGACGATGCCCTGGAGTATTGAGGTTGTATTACATAATATTCGTAAACGGGTAGGTGAAATAAAATATCAACAATTGGTTCCCGATCTCCAATCGCAGAATAGTGTTGCTTACCCGGAATTTTCAGTTGGGTCAGGTCAACTGGAATTAGATGATTTGTTGGTCGCTCAAACTCGCTCTCTTGAAAAACTGGGATTGACTGTTTTCAGGGGTAGTAATAACTGGGTAATAAGCAGTGAAAAAAGTGCGACCGAAAGCCCGTTGTTTGCCAACGATATGCACCTTGGCTTTGGGTCACCGGGCATCTGGTACCAGATGCACCAGATAATCGAAGGCGAATTGAATGTGACCGGTGTAGCCCTACCAGGACAGCCTTTTATTGTGGCCGGACACAATGATCACATTGCCTGGGGCATGACTAATGTAATGGTTGATGACATGGATTTTTATTTGGAAAAAATAAATCCGGATAATCCGAATCAGTATGAATTCAACGGTGAGTGGCGTGCTATGGAAGTTAGAGTTGAAGATATTAAATTGAAGGATGGTACGACTGTCACCCGTGAAAACCGATTTACTCACCGGGGACCGATCGTTACGGGCTTTAAATCGGAAACAGATGAACCAATATCCATGCGTTGGATTGGCAATGAAATGAGCAACGAAGTTCGTACCATTTACCTGCTGAATAAGGCTGAAAACTGGGATGAATTCAAGGATGCTGTTAGCACGTTTGTAGCGGTAAGCCAGAATATTGCCTATGCTGATGTGATGGGTAATATTGGACTATATTGCTGTGCCGGAGTACCCGTACGAGAAGGCTGGAATGGAATCGAACTGGTACCGGGCAACACTGATCAATTTGATTGGAAAGGTCTGGTGCCTTTTGAAAATCTGCCCCACGTATTCAATCCATCCAATGGGTATGTGTCCTCGGCTAATAATAAATCCGTCAGCGATAGCGCCTCAACCGTCATTTCCCAATGGCCCGCCCTGCACTATCGAATCGACCGTATCCGTGAAATGCTGAATGAGAAGGATATTCTAACGATGGATGATTTCCGTCGTATGCATGGTGATAATAAATCCAAGCTGGTAGAAGAATTGAAACCGTTGTATTTGGAGAATTTCGAACTGATCACGGATCGGTCAAAGATCGAAGAAGAAGCTCTACTCTTGATCAGGAACTGGGATGGAACCTACCCCCGCAACAGTTCGGCTGCCCTGATATTTGAACAGTTTTATAACGCCTTATTGCACAATGTCCTGGCCGATGAATTGGGAGAAGAATTGTTCACCAAGTACATTTCCACCAGTTACCTGTCACGATTTGCACTGAATGATATCAGTCGTGATCCAACATCACGCTGGTGGGACGATGTCAGTACCAACGATGTCACCGAGACATTTACAGATTGCATACAAAAGAGTTTTCGTGAAGCTGTGGATCAATTGAGTCAGCAGTATGGTACTATTCCATCAGCCTGGCGCTGGGGTGTTGCCCATACTTTGACTTTAGAACATCCCATGGGTGGTGTAAAAATTCTGGACAGACTGTTTAATCTTAACCGGGGACCATATGAAACGAAAGGATCATCCCACACCGTAGGACCATATGCTTACTCCTTTGCCGAACCCTATAAAGTGAATCATGGAGCTTCCCACCGCCATCTCTATGATCTGTCTGACTGGGATAAATCGATGTCGGTAATTCCCACTGGAGTCTGTGGTGTCGCTGCCAGTCCGCATTATTGTGACCAGACCGAACTATATTTGGCCAACGAGTACCACAGCGATTATAGCTCACGAAATTTGGTGGAACAAAATGCGCGCTACACTTTAATACTGACAGGCAATTAGAAAACTTTACCAAATGGAAGTTATCCGCCGGCTGGCGGATGGTATCCGTCACATAAAATTATGACAGCATTTACAAACTGGTGGCAGCATCTGCCATCACAAATGGATCCAACTATTTTCACCATCGGTAATTTTCCGATCCGTTGGTATGGGACAATGTATATTGCCGCTTTCACAGTTGTGTATTTATTATCATCTTACCGGATCAGAAAAGAGCACTTGCCCTTTAACAAAGATTTCCTGAGCAATGTTATCACCTGGGCTATTCTGGGGTTGCTGTTGGGTGGGCGGTTCGGGTATGTACTGTTTTATAATTTTGATCAATTTCTTTCTGAGCCATTGAGTATTATTTCACCATTCAGCAGGTCCGGCGGACAATTACATTTCACCGGTATCGCCGGTATGTCCTATCATGGTGGTGTAATCGGGATTTTGATAGCCTGGATAGTCTTCGCCCGGAAACACCGGATTTCCATATTCAAAATCGGTGATTTTATTATCCCGGCCGCTCCTCTGGGATTTACTTTCGGACGGCTAGGAAATTTTATTAATGGCGAACTTTATGGTCGAGTAACCAATGCATCGATCGGAATGTATTTCCCTTCTGCAATGGACGGCCTGTTACGCCATCCGTCACAGCTTTACGAAGCGCTTTTTGAAGGTTTGATCCTGTTTGCCATAGTCTGGCCGCTGCGTAATAAAAAACTGTTCACCGGTTTTATCTCCGGGCTGTACATATTCGGATATGGTTTTTTCCGCTTTTTCATTGAATTTTTTCGCCAGCCGGACGACCATTTGGGATTTGTATTGGGTCCTCTATCAATGGGACAAGTCCTCTGCCTTGCCATGATGATCGGTGCCGGCGTGTTGTGGTATATTGCGAAGCGGGCGGAAATTCAACCATCCTAACTTATATTATTCACCGCAGAGCCGCAAAGACCGCAGAGATTATTAATAACTAAAATTTTACAACAATTGTAATTGCAAAATATCATTATACATTTCCAAATTATTATTTTCCTTTTGTCATTAAATCTATTCGTATTAATTAGTGTGATTCGTGGTCTGATGTTGAAAATCCCGATTTTTCGGGGAATTAATCAGGCTAAGTTCCTTGTGCTCGATGTTAATATGACCTAATTTTAACCGTCTTCAAAAAAATGAAAGTAATTGGAATGGCTATCGATAATAGAATCAGCAAGATAATTAAACGTGACGGACGTACGGTCCCCTTTAAAACAGAAAAAATCGTAAGTGCTGTTTACAGGGCAGCTTTGGAAGTGGGAGGGCATGACCGGGAATTAAGCGAAGAAATTGCCCGGAAGGTTGTAAATCTATTAAATGAATATTACACGCCGCCGCATATCCCTTTGGTAGAGGAAATCCAGGATATTATCGAAAAAGTATTGATCGAAAACGGTAATGCCAGAACTGCGAAAGCATATATACTTTACCGGGATTATCGCCGGCGTGAACGCCATCGCAGATCCGAACGACATGGCAAGGAAACTTCTCTGCCCTACAAAATGATTCTGGAAACCTTAATCTGGAATATTGATCATAGTTGCGAAACTACCGGGAAATTGAACCAGCGTATTAATGCAGGTAGTTTTCCCGACCTGGTGCACGAAGCTGATCAATTATATGATCAAAATCTTGTATCGGCGGCCGAATCAATTGCCACAGTGCAAGATGATCTGCGCCTAATCATAGTTGCCGGGCCGTCCTCATCCGGGAAATCCACCACCACAGCTAAATTATCGGCTAATCTGAATAAACTGGGCATTGATACTTTTCCTTTGAACCTTGACCACTATTTCTTTGACCTGGAAATGCACCCCAAAGATGAGCATGGTGATTACGACTTTGAGCAGCCCGTAGCGCTTGACATTGCCTTGATCAATGAACATCTTGAAAAATTGATTAGCGGTGAAACGGTGCAGATACCGCGCTATGATTTTGGTGTGGGAAGGCGGTTTAATGATGGTGAAATCGTATCCGTCAAACCAAATCAGGTAATTCTGCTTGATACCCTGCACGGCCTGCATGAACCTATGACCCGCAGTGTTCCTGATAACCGGAAATATAAAGTTTATATCGAGACAATCACCCAATTACGCAATAATGACGGGCAGTGGATCCGTTGGGCTGATATTCGTTTATTACGGCGGATGGTGCGTGATAAGGAGCAGCGCGCCTATGATCCGATGAAGACTGTTGGTCACTGGCATTATGTGCGCCGCAGTGAATTGAAACATATTATTCCATTTATTCACAATGTGGATTTTGTATTAAATGGTTCTCTGCCCTACGAGTTGCCATATCTGAAAAAACATCTGTTTCATTATTTGCCGGAATTAGTTGCAACCTGGAAAGATGATTCCGCGCGCCGTGATGCTTATGTCAGGGCTGAACGTATCAATAATTTATTATCCGAGATTGAGCAGTATGATGATGAATCAATTTTACCGCCGGATTGCCTGCTGCGGGAATTTATCGGGGGAAGTGTCCTGAAGTTGCATTAAAGGTTTTAACTCAATTGTAAGTAATGAGCTTGCAGTGGAGATGAGTCATGAGTAACGAGGGAGAGGGACAAGGGAAGGAAACAGGAGACCGGATACCGGATTATGTCGGATGAAGGTATTACAAAACTAGTCAATACACATTAAATACATTTCTCTGTGATCTTGGTGCTTTCAGTGTCTTAGTGGTTAGTTTTTCTACGCTTTAATTAACAGCAGAACCTTTAGTATGACAATTATTAATGATGAGTAATAATCAGTGATTTGTAATATGTAAAAATGTGCGTTGAACAATTCAAAACTCAGCATTTATACTTTGTAATTTTTTCTCTGTGGTCTCTGCGCCTCTGTGGCTTAGTGTTTAATTATTCATAGCTTTAACTAGCCGCAGAACGGTGATTTCATTGGGTATACCCAGCCGTAAAGGCGGACCCCAGTAACCGGTACCGCGATTTACATAAACCCAGGTTCCCTTATGGTTGTATAAACCAGCCAGATAAGAATGAGCTCGTGCTACGACCAAATTGAAAGGTTTGAACTGTCCACCATGGGTATGACCAGATAGTTGTAGATCCACACCCAATTCTTCAGCGGCATAAATGCTATTTGGCTGGTGAGCCAGCAACAGTTTTATGGAATCAAACGGTGCTTGATGCAATGCTTTTACGGGATCACTATCAGGTCGTTGATCAATGGATCGTGCCGATAAATCGGTCACACCAGCAATAGTGAGCTTAGCGCCGTTAATATCCAGAACCCGATGCTCATTTAAAAGACTGGTGAATCCTAAGCGATCAGTCTGTTCCAACCAATGCTCAACCCCGGAATAATATTCATGGTTGCCGGTCACAAAAAATTTCCCGAAGGGTGCCTGTAAATCGGCCAGTGGAGCTACATCATTCGAAAGATGGCTGACTGATCCGTCGACCAGATCGCCGGTTAGGGCAATCAGATCCGGTTTGAGAGATTGAACTTGGTCTACTACCCGTTGGACAAAAGCCCTTTTAATGGTGGGACCTACATGGATATCCGATATTTGAACGATCCGCAAGCCTTCCAATTCAGGGGGCAGATTTTTAATCGGAATATCCACATCCAAAACCGTCGGTTCGCGTCGCGCCTGGTATAAGCCATAGGCTGAAAGACCGCTGGTAAGACTAAGTAATCCCAGATTCATTGCTGTGACAACAAACTGCCGACGAGCAGGATTAAAGTTCGTCAAGTGGGCGGATGAAAACCCCAGTAAATCTTTGCTCCAATCAATCAGTTTGGCGGCGCTAACCCAGATACTCCAGCCGAAGTCCCGGACTATCACCAACAGGAAAATTAAGGTAAAAAATCCGAGACTGGTGTATCCAAACCATGACAAACGGTCGGTCAGCTTGTTTTCGATACCATTCATTCGCATTAGAATCGGAGCAATTGGTAGAAATGTAAGCAGGATCAGTAAGCCCCAGGCTATAATCTGCCACCCCCCACTAAAACCCAGGGTAGGAATAAGACGCATACCAACATAACCATGCAGCAGAGCCAGAGTCATCAACACCATTATCAGGAAAATCATTTATTCGTCTTCTTTATATTGCTGAATTTGCATTTAAATGGTGAAAAATCGACTAGATTTCAAAATTATATTGTATAGCAGTCAATTTCTCAGAGACTTTCCACAATGCCTGAGCATCGGCTTCATTGTGTGAGGCGGTATTCGATTTCACTTTTACGGCCTGTCCGCGAAAACCGCCCCAACTGTCGGGACCGTAATATTCGCCGCCATTTACGTCGCTGGCAACTGCGGCACGAATTGTTGGTAAGGCACCCATCGGAGGCGTCTGGGCAATAAATCTATTCAAAAAATTCGCGACACCCATGTACTGTTGTAGATTAGTGGCGGTCCAGCCTGGGTGGGCAGCTACAGCAATGGAATCAATATTATGGTTTTCGAATTTACGTTGCAACTCGTAAGCGAAGAGCAGATTGGACAATTTAGTTAATCCATAGACGGAGGATTTCTTATAACCTTTTTCAGCATTCAGGTTGTCCGGATCAAATTTTCCCATATTGTGTGCCATGCTAGCAACTGTAACGACTCGAGCTGCTGCTGTCTTTTTAATTAGCGGCAAAAGAAACCCGGTAAGCGCAAAATGTCCCAGGTGATTGGTGCCAAATTGCATCTCAAAGCCATCAGCTGTTTTATAATGCTCAGGCAAGGCCATGACGCCAGCGTTATTGGCTAGAATGTCCAAGCGATCGTATTTGGCGCTGAAATCGTCTGCAAATTTGCGGACCGATTCCAGGCTGGCCAGATCCAGTTCCAGTAAATCCAATTTGGCCTTGGGGTTGATATTGCGGATTTCACTTGCTGCCGATTGCGCTTTTTCGGGGTTGCGGCAGGCCATTACAACAGTGGCGCCATGGGCGGCAAAAGCGCGGGCGGTTTCCAGTCCGATTCCACTGTTGGCCCCAGTAACGATAGTGATTTTTCCAGTCAGATTCGGTATTTCAAAATTTAGTTCCATAATTAACTCCTATTTTCCAGGTGAATATTGGGGATCATTCATGTATTGCTGCCACCAGTACCGATTTTCATACTGGGCAGGATTTACAATTTCGCCGATCATGGGGGTGATCAGGTTGGCTGAATTTGCGTCTGCTTCTTTTACTAATTCTTCGGCTGGTGTGTACCAACTGTGAAGGGCCAGATCGAAGGTGGCCCAATGGATCGGTACCAGTCGTGTACCTTTCAGTTGCTGGTGGATTTTAACGGCATCTACAGGTCCGGCATGGATCGAACTCCAGGCTTTGTCGTAGGCGCCGATCTCGATAAAGGTCAGGTCGAAGGGACCATACTGCTGGCCGATTTCGGCCATTTCTGGTGTCAGTCCCGTATCACCACTGAAAAATACGCGCTGGTTTTTGCCGATTATTGACCAGGATGTCCAGAGAGTCATGTCCCTGTCCAGCAGACCGCGGCCGGAAAAATGGCGGGCTGGTGTGGCAACTATTTGCAGTCCGTTCAGGTCATATTGGTCCCACCAGTTCAGTTCCACAATTTTATCGGCCGGGATGCCCCAATCATGCAGCCTGCGACCGATGCCAATCGGTACTAGAAATAATAATTCGCGATCTGCCAGGGTTTTAATGACCGCTTTATCAAGGTGGTCAAAATGGTCGTGGGAGATCAAAACCGCATCGGCCTCCGGCAGGTTTTCGATTTCAATCGGCGCCGGCTGGAAGCGTTTGGGACCGGCCCACTGCACTATTGAAGACCGTTCCGACAGCATGGGATCGATTAGCAGCCGTTTTCCTTCGATTTCGAGGATCAAGGAGGAATGCCCCAGCCAGGCGAAGCGCAAGTCAGGTGATGGTGCTTGATCAAACTGGTCGGTAATTGGGATTACCGGCAGTGGTTTGGCCGGATATTTATCAGGCACACTACCGCGAATAAACTTGACAGTGGTCTTCATCATATTGATAAAATTCAGCTCATCGGAGGGCAAGCGATTGAAAAATTTTCGACCTTTATAGTTGGCAGAGTTATCAGACAGAGTTTTTGGTACCAGCGTCCGTGACCGGTAATGCCGGATTCCAATAGCCGACAACCAGCTCGCGACCAGTAGCATGATGATCAATAGCATTAATTTCCTTTTTTTCATAATGTAAATTCTGATTGAGTAGTCACTCACTAGTTACTATAAATTTTTTTAAGCCTTATGGCAATCCCAAAAGCTTTCCCAGGCCTGTTCAACAAAAGTATTGTCATTGCGCAATTCAGGTTTCTGCCAGATCAGTTCCACCAAGCCGAGGATCAGAAAATAAAAATTGTTCATGTGCAGTTCGATCGGCGCATCCTTTAAAATGCCGGTATCGATGGCAGTTTGGATCGACTGTGTCATCTGAGCGGTCATAGCAAGAATAGCATGATCCTCTTTGATTTTATCTTCGAAAGGTGAATTGTGAATCTGTTGAACAAATTTGAATTTATGAGGCTGGTCCACACCGTAATTCCATACATTAGACCAAATCAGGCGGAATTTTCCCTCTGGTGATTTGACTTTATCCAGGCCGGTCATCATCACCCGGTATAATTCCAGTTTGGTCTCCAGGAAGAGGGTGTAGATTAGTTCTTCCTTGGTCCTGAAATAGTGGAATAAAATACCGGCTGAGACGCCTGCCGCTTTGGAAATAGCCGAAGTAGGTGTGGCATGAAAGCCTTTTTCCACAAACAGGTGCAGAGCGGCATCCAGTATTTTTGCTCTTTTATCAATATTCGATTGAGTAGTCACTCAATAAATTAAAAGGAGTGATTTAAATAAGCAAGCCTAATTGTAAAAGGATTGCGATATATTTATGGTATCAACTACCAAGGATTAATGATTTAAGAATTATTTAAATGTTATTGAACTGATTAAAAATTGCAAATTATCCCATTCAGCGGTGAGGTACTCGCGGGCTTTTTGGTGTGCTTCAAACCGTAATTGTTCAATCGTTAGCACTAATTGATCGAATTCGGTTTGATTCGTGTTTAAAGCGAATTCCTTGATAGCTTTATCAATTATTAACCAGTCGTGGGCCTCACCCATTACCTGTTGAAATGTGCGTAAATACAATAACTTTTCGTGGGCTACATTGGCTAATACCGGTGCGAGTAATTCTATGCTGTAACGTAATCGCTTATAACGAACACGCATTTGATGTATGGCTTCATCGTTGCGCTCCGTTACCGCAGATTGATAAAGTGCAGCAACCTTTTCAAAGTGTTTTAATAAAAACATTTTGATTGAGCTAATCGGAGTAGATTGGAAATGGCTTTGTTCACTGTTTAATTGGCCCAGAGAGAGCACTGATGAACGATCAAAATCCTTAATTGCTGCAATAAGTACCGGCCGTGCTGTGGTTTCCTGTTTGGCGAGCTGGTTCACAAAAGATTGTGTGGCACTGCTGGCAGGTTGTAAAGCCTGAACTTTCAGAGACATTTCCTGGATATCTCGCATAGCTCCCAATTGTAATCTGAATTTTTGTATCTGACTACGATTATATTTCCTGAATAATTTCCAATTGAATAGCTGGCTGGTAACCTGGTGTGACACTAATAATCGGCGCAAAGATGTACTGAGGTCGTGAGTTGCCAACGGTGACGGATCATTTTGCGCCGTATCCAGACAAATAAGTACTCTTTGGGCACGCACAATAATCCCACTTGTTAGTGTTCGGTTTAAGTTAGTGATGGTATTCGGCATACTTTGTTTGAATTACACTAAGACTAATCCTGCTTGGCACTATACAAGTGTACGACATTACCATCCATAGTGGTAGCAATAATCGAGTTAGCAGTAATCACTGTCAGGTTGTTCACCAAACCAACTCCTACGCGATAACGCCATTGCCCGTGTCCTGTAACTGCATCGAGGGCATAAATAAAGCCATCCTTTGTGCCGAAGAATATCCTGCCGTTTTTCTCAATCGGCCGAGAGGGATCAATGTCATAATCAAAACCAGCATGTACCGCCCATTTTAATTGTGGTTTCCGAGATTTGGTATTGTACGCCACAAGCGTATCGCGCATGGTTTTAGCAAAAATGGTCTTGCGATCTTCGGAGATACCAATACTTTCTCGAACCTGGTAGCGATCCTCGCGCCAGATTGTTTTACCATCACGGGCACTTATGCAGGACATAACACGGTCAGGGGCCACAATATATATTTTATTGCCCAACGCTACCGGGATGCAAGCAGCTGGTGAATACAAAACACCATCGAGGCCGTCGTTCCACTTCCATTTTAAACGACCTGTCTTGGCTTTCAGCGCGTACAGATAACCATCCCAAGCGCCAAATATGACTTTATTTTTGTGGATCAAAGGAGTCGTCTCAACAAAACCACTAATACCTTCATAATTCCATTGCAGTCGCCCGGTTTGCAAATCGATTGCCCGGAAGACACCATCGCTGCTTCCGCAATAAACGATCTGCTTGTAAATGACTGGTGAAGCAACCACCGGTGCATTAGTTTTGACTTGCCATAATAATGATCCATCTGCTATTGCAAAACTGTAGATATTGGAATCGGTGACACTGACAACAACCTGGTTTTCAGCAATCGCCGGAGTGGAATAGATCGGGGCATTAAGTTGTTGAGACCATAGGATTATACCGGTTTCAGTGTTCAAAGCGGTAATGTTACCACCACCGTCAGTGATGATTGTCGTCGTACCACTGACAACTGCAGCCGAAGTAATGGCATAACCTGTATTATAACTCCAGCGAACTTGCACTTCAGGATAAGTATCGTTAATCGAAAAATCCGGTCGCTGGAAGCTGATTGTATCCGGATAAGTGCGTTTTCCCAGTGACTGTACGTGCCAGGCAGGTTGAGTTTCTAAACCGGGTGTACGCTCGTTAAATGCGGCACTGTCGGGCCAGACCGTCACAATATTATATCCACCGACCAGTTCTTCGTGGCGCAGGGTGGAGCGGCCCATAAGGCCTGGAACACCTTCATAGTTGGATGCACGATTGTGATGACCGTGGCCGTGAAGAATCATCTGCGCATTATGGTTTTTAATTATATCCAGATATTGGTACCAGTTGCTGACTGTCGAATCAAGCGGGTAATGGGTCACTAGAATTATTTCCTGATTCGGTTCTGGTAGATTGGTAAGGAGGGTGTCAAGCCAGTGTAAATCCTCTGGTGCGATGTATCCGTCTCCCATCCGCAGGAGCGGTCCCTGGTGCAGACCAATGAAGCGAATATTTTCATATTCGAAATTGAATTTATCAGCGCCCCAGAGATCAATAAATTTCCGTGTTCCCGAAGACGACCACTTGGTATCGTGATTACCGGGGATGATATAATAAGGCGCGAGCAATTTATCGAGGATTACTTTAGCTGTATCCAAGTATCCGTTGATATCCAGCTCAGTAATATCACCGGAAATTATGGTGAAATCGACATCTTCAGTATTAACATCGGCAATAGCTTGACGCAGATCTTCAGCGGCAGTGGAGCTGCCGATATGCGTGTCTGAAAACCAGGCGAACCGGAAGGCCTGCTCTTCGGCAACAAGTGTGAGAATAAGTGTAGGAATTAGCAGGAGTAGTTTTTTCATCAGTAGAATTTTTGTGACGGATTGTTAGTCAAAGATAGTTTTAATGCTTCCGATAAACACTAAAAATTACATTATCCAGAAGTATGCGCGTAGTCTTGAAACAATTAAACTTTACTAGGTCGACCAGATTTGACAGGTCACCGATAGTAATATAATCTTTGAAATTTAAGTAGTGATCACTACTATGACTGACCGGCTCCAGTAAGTCAGTGCTGCCATCGGATCGGGCGATGAAGCCATCCAGGCTGGTAGCGACGTAATAGGTGATTTTCATATTTGCGGGTAGCAACTTTTCAGGTTACATCTTGCAACCTGGAAGGTTAGCAGATATTTAAGACAGTCAGGTTCGGAGTTTATTCCGGGATAAGATATTTTTTGCCAACTTCGGCTCTTTTCCGGTCCATGTTGTATTCCCTCCATTTGTCTTTCGGGAAAAGTTTGGCCTTGAATTTTTTGGTCCGATCGTTTTTCTCTGGCGGAGCGAAAAGATGATTCCAGGAAGCCACTTTAATCCAGGGAACCATGTCCTGACTCACGTCATCCATAGTTATTTCCAGTTTCTCATTGGGTACTTTAATTTCGTTATGACCTGGTAACTCGAACCGCAGTTCCAGTAATTCCGTCAGGCCTGATTCATCGTATGAATACTTCGCATAGATTCCTTCCACGTCATGTTTGCCGAATTGGATTTGCTGAAGTCCACCGCTATTGGGGATGTAGAGAAAATTGGTATAAACCAGGGGCAGGAAAAATTGGCCAAGTATTTTTTTAGGTGTTGTTTTAAAGGTTCGGCCGAAATCGGGGAACTCACTTTTCCAGTCCAGGAAATAACCCACGTGAATCACCCGGTTTTCTCTTTCAATGATCATGAGATAAAAGAGGTTCTCCAATTGTGCCGGATTCTCAATGAATATACCTTGATTTTCGATCCAATTGTGTATTTTCTTGTGATCAGGCTGATATTCAAAAACCGCATCAGAAAGAATAGTCGGCTCCTGGCAAAATATTCCGCTGCCCAGTGAAAGCAGAAGGATGAATTTTTTCATTAGTATATTACCTGTTCTGCACTTTGTTGATTAGGGGTGGGTGGGTGAATATTGATAGTTGGCATGTTTCGTCAGGCTTAGAATGACATTTTTTTGACGCTGCCATCCCAAAAAAATCAAGGTGCAAATATTTCATTCAAAGTTGATAGTACTTTTTGCTGTGTGGTTTTGTTAATCTGCCCTAGTTTTTGTATCAGTCTAATTTTATCGATTGTGCGAATTTGATCGAGCACGATTTTACCTGTTTTGTCCTGAAATTTGATGGGCACATGCGAGGGATATAATTTCCCTTTTGTAGTCATCGGGGCTACAATCACGGTATTGATATAACGGTTCATTTCATCCGGTGAAATAATCAGGCAAGGTCGTGTTTTTTTTATCTTGCTGCCGATAGTTGGATCCAGATTGACCAGAAAAATATCAAAACGGCTGACTACCAATCCCATTCCTCTTCATCCCAAGTTGTGGTTAAACTTGAATCGCTGATCAGCAACCGATCATCCTGGTTGTCGGCCATAGTCCGGAACTGATTATCCCAGTTGACCCGGGGATGTTCCGCGGAACTGATAATCAATTTTTGATTGTTGACTTCCAAATCCACTTCATTATCGAATTGGCATTGCTCAATGACGACCTTGGGAATGCGGATTCCTCGGGAATTTCCGATGCGTATTATTTGTGCTTTCATACTTACAATGTAATTACATTGAGAGATTAGTAGCAACCTTCCAGGTTACATCTTGTAACCTGGAAGGTTGCCATTCATTTGGAAGGATGTCATCCGCCAGCCGGCGGATGGCATCCTTAATGATTATTTCTCAAAAACCACTTTTCCCCCAACCACGGTCATCACCACTTCGGCGTCGCGAATTGTTTCGGGTTGAATTAGGGTCAGATCCCGATCGATGATCACAAAATCGGCCAGTTTACCTGCTTCCAGGCGGCCTTTGATATTTTCCTCAAAAGAGGCGTAAGCCGCGTCAATTGTGT
>DAOWAH010000408.1 GCA_030634675.1 Fidelibacterota bacterium | reverse complement strand
GCGCTGAAAACCAGACCTTTAAAGATCATTATCTTCGAGACGGTCAGTTTAATCCTGATCTGATAATAAATACAGCCCTGCGTGAAGCGCCGGCGATTGGAGCTGGAATAGATGCCTACCTGCATTATAAGGGTTTGATATAGAGTGCTATTAAAAGGAAAGATTCCGTCGCTGGAACCACGAATTCGGGTCGGAATTATCTTACCGGAGGATGAATTAAAAACAGCAACAATTAATTTCCCAAATCCTAATTTTTATGAAGTACGACCATCCTTATCCCAACCAACTTCCGACAGCTTGACAGTTACCGTAAATAATGGAAAATTGTCCCTGGCCGGATTGGGGGTACCCAAAATCAAGATTCAGCGCCTGACTGCCGCTGATGAATTGGCTCAGCCTCTGGTGGTAAATAATGTTACAGCCGGGCGCGGATTCCATTGGAATAAAGCGATTAATGTTGCGCTACTCGGTGATCTTGAGATTCGGGTTAAGGATGACAATATTCTGATCATAAATGAATTGCCTTTGGAGCAATACTTGATGTGTGTTGCCACCTCCGAAATGAGCGCCGAATGCCCTTCCGCCCTGATCGAATCTCAGACGATTGTAGCCCGAGCCTGGATGCTGGCTAATGTTGAGCAAAAGCACCGCTCGCTGGGATTCGACGTCTGCAATGACGATTGCTGCCAGCGCTACCATGGAACCGGTAACCTCACGCAACAGGCCATCGCCGGTGCGGAGGCAACTCACGGACAGGTGATTATGTATAATAACCAAATCTGCGATGCGCGCTACTCCAAATCCTGTGGCGGAATGACGGAGCGCTTCGAAATTCTCTGGGATGGCCCACCCCTGCCCTATCTTCAGAATAAATTTGATGCTCCGGAAATATTTAATTGGGAAAATCTGCCTCTTTCGGAAGAACAGAATTTGCGAAAATGGGTCGATGCTGCTCCTGGTTGTTTCTGCAGTCCGGAGTTTGTTCCGGAAGAAATTTTAATTAAATATATTGGCGGTGTCGATGAGCAAGGTCAGTACTATCGCTGGCAGTTTGACTACAATCAGCAAGAAATGACTGATCTGCTGAATAATAAACTAACAATTGAGGCTTCCTGCATTATTAATATACTACCGTTAAAGCGCGGCGGGTCGGGACGATTGAATAAAATAAAAATTGAATATCAGGATGCTTACGGAAAAACTAATTTTGTTGAAGTTGACACGGAGTATCGTGTCCGGCAAGTTCTTCATCACAGCTTTTTGTACAGCTCAGCTTTGTATATCGAACGCTCCGGATTTGTGGATATAATCCCCGGGAAATTCAGCCTGCATGGTGCCGGTTGGGGGCATGGCGCCGGATTATGCCAGATAGGCGCCCTGGGTATGGCCCTGAAAGGATATAAAACTTCTGATATCTTAAACCATTATTACCCGGGCAGCCGCCTGGTAACCATCTACTCCTGAAAAAGGAATGCTTATGAATAAGACATCTAATTTCGACAATAAAGCCAAGCGCTCCCCCTGGTTCTGGATTCCATCCCTATACTTTGCAGAAGGTATTCCCTATGCCGTCGTCATGCTCCTCTCGGTCGTATTGTACAAACGGATGGGGGTGTCAAATACGGCCATTGCCTTGTACACCAGTTGGCTCTACCTCCCCTGGGTCATCAAACCACTGTGGAGCCCCATTGTCGATATTATGAAGACCAAACGTTACTGGATCATCATCATGCAGGAGCTGATCGGCGCGGGCCTCGGTGGTGTTGCATTGACCATTCCCATGCCCGGATTTTTCAAGCTGACCCTGGGATTTTTCTGGTTGCTGGCTTTCAGTTCGGCCACCCACGACATTGCCG
>DAOWAH010000127.1 GCA_030634675.1 Fidelibacterota bacterium | reverse complement strand
TATTCCGGCTACGAGTTGCCCTAGGCTTGACATTTTTTCACTTTGGATTAACTGCAATTGTGTGGTCTTAAGATCCTGATATAATTTTTCCAAAGATTGGTTTTTCTCCTCCAATTCGGCGACATATTTTTCACGTGTGCGAGCCTCACTGACTTGCTCTGCCAGTGTGCGGGTTTCATCAATGAAGCGATTATTTTCGATGGCCAGGGCAGCTTGTCCTGCCAGAACGGCCAGTACATCATGATCATCGCCTTTATACTCCAATCGGTTTTTTCGTTCTCCCAAGATTAAGAGCGCCAAGGGATCATTTTTTAACCGGAGTGAAACGATCAAACGACTGCCATCAAGATAGAGAGAATTAAAATATATTTCTATTTGATCCGCTTCAATAATTGAATCATGTTTAATAAAATCATACTGATTGTCACTTAAATATAAGACAGGTGGGTGCTTGGCAAGCTTGCCAGCGGAAGAAATCGATCTTGCCGTTCGATCTGATATTTGATACAGTGCACAAAATCTGGTTTCCATTGTTTTGTGAACTGTATCAACTAATTGCTGATAAAGATCCTGATTGTCACGGATAAATATTAATTTTTCGGAAAATTTTCGTAAAACCGGGCGATATCCGTAACGCTTGGCTGAGAGTTGAAGAATGCGTTCTGAAAAACCGGTGATTGATCCGATGATGATAAGCAATAGTACTAATTGTCCCCACAAAACAGCGCGTAAACCATATTCAGGTACAAAGATGAAACCAATGAACAAAAATAACAGGATTCCCGCAACCAGACCTGTTGCTTGCCGAGTTGACCAGGTATAGCGACGCAAAGCTACATTCGTATAGCCACCAAGCGTACTGGCGAGTAGTAGTAACAGGATTAAATTGACAGGGAGTTCTGGCCGTGCCAGCATTTTTGAAATTGATTTATGCATCCCGAATGCAAGCATAACTAGGGAGTTATGTTCCGCGACCAACAGTTCTTGCCCTGCAACAAGATTGTTTAAGACCACTTCTTTTCCTGATGGAAAACGTACTTCAGCGCGATAAGAACCTTGTGGCTCAACACCAAAATGAGCGATGTTTTCACCAACGGAAAGATAACCCTGACCAGCGCTTAATTCACGGTAACCGGCTAACTCCAAAGCGCTATCATCGGCAAATTGATGATACAATCGGATTTTTGTGCCAATTCCATCGCGATTACTTTTTCCGCCAATAACGCGGAAGCGGAGAAATTTTCCACCATTCAGTGGATTTATATAAAATGTTGATGCCGTATCTTTATTAGAGATAAAAAGATCAAGGTCGCCATCATTATCATAATCCGCAACGGCTGCACCGGTGCTATAATGAAGGAGACGGGAACCATTAGGAATATTTTGCAAGTATACCGATACAAATTTTTTACCACCTTGATTCAGGAAGAATTGATTTGGACCAATATTGGTGAAGAAGATATCCTGCCAACCATCATTATTAAAATCAGCTATAAGGCCGGAATAGGATGGATAATTATTAAGCAAACCTGACTGTTCGGTAATATCACTGAATTTCCACTCGCTGTTACCCGGAACGATATCATTGCGGTATAAGCGGCTGGTTCGTTGACGATCAGTAACCAGTATGTCCAAATCAGCGTCGTTGTCTATATCGCCGAACCAGACACCATTACTACGTAGTGGATCAGTCAGATGCGGTAGGGGTAGCTTGATCCTCTGGAAAACGATTCCACCCATATTGCGATAAATCAAATCCGGTGCGAACCAGTTGCAGACGTAAAGATCCGGGTAACCATCATTATCCAAATCACCAAAAGCAGCCCCCTGGCTGATTTGTTCCGCATCGATGCCAAATTCCTGCGCGCGTTCTTCAAAGCGTCCCGGTTTAATCTGGATGTATAAATGGTTTTCTCGATGCTCGTCAGTAATAAAAAGGTCCAAGTCGCCATCAAGATCAATATCGGCCCAAATACCAGCATTGCCACTGCTTGGCAGGTCAAAACCGGTTTTTCCGGTAATATCAGAATAGCGGTTATTACCTTCACCATTAAATAACCGGGTAGTGTGATCCCATCCGGCAATCAGAATATCCAGTGTACCATCATCATCGAAATCCACAGCAGAAGCCCCTAATTCCAGATTCTTCTGCCCCCGGGAAGCTAAATTACCCCCAAGTCCGGATTCAATTGTACGATCAATAAAAGGCCTGTCTTTTCCCTGATTGATAAACAGGCGATTTAAATCACGGAAGCGTACCACATAAATATCCGGCTGATTATCTTTGTTGATATCTCGGAAAACAACTCCATATGCATCATCCAGATCAGGTAGAAGGTTTTTATCAGACTCGGGCATATCCGTGAACATAGACATCACCCACATTTGATCAGATGCTGCCTGATAACAATTAATACAAAATCCAATTGCGAAGACTAAACCAAAACGGCTTAAGAAGTTTGTCCGCAGTATTTTACTTGTCGAGCCCATTTTTAGCGTGGTAATTGTTACCGAGGTATACTTGCAACTTCTTAACAGGTTCACTGTTTCGGTAAATCGTTATTGTCTTTAGAAAATTAACCGTATCAAAAGCCGCCTGAAATTTAGCCGGTCGCGGTTCCCGTTCACTGCTGACAATTAGAATGTCCCGGCCGATTAGGGGCTGGTAATCAAAATATTCAAAATGGTTTGATCGGCCACCAATATTTAAAGCCGGTGTGCTAATTGTCTTAAAGCGATAGGCAATCTGGCTCTGAATCTGATATTTATTCCCTACCGGCATCGCTTGCGGATATTCATGCCAAAGTTGTTCGATCTGATCAAGGGCACCCGGCCAGCCATAATAACGGTTGGTGGGATCATTTTTACCATTAAGCGGTAATACCTTAAAATGCGCCTGCACAATAATTATTAATAGAAAAAGAATCAGAAAACTGTAGTTGATACCTTTAATCCATTTTTGCCAGCCGCGGGCATTAGCATGCCAGCGTGCAGCGATAATAATCCCGGTTAGATAGGTGAGTGCCGGCCAGTTGGCTTCAGCATGGGTTCGTGAACCGGCATACATGAAAAACAGAAAGGGTGTTAACCCGGAGACCAATAAGAATCTTTCGGAACCAGATAGTTTTTTCCAGCTCGCGGTCATCTTTCCCCAGAGGGCTAATATCAGTAAAAAAATGCCTGGCGTCATAAGTCCAGCCTGCCCAGCAAAATATTCCCCAAGGTAAAACAACGGTCGCGGGTTTTTTAGTTCCAGGCCATGCCCCAGTTGAAATTTGAACGAAGCCCAGTCATGAGCGGCATTCCAATAAATGACCGGAGAAAACAATAGTAGGGTAATTGCTCCGGCCAGCCAGGGGGTTGGTCGGCGTAACTGGTGCCGGAGATGGGGATCAACAACTAACAGTAGAAACACACTTCCTAACCAGAGGATTGCTGTATACTTGGATAACAGAGCTAAACCGAAACAAATGCCGCTAACCCACCAATATTTAGTTTTCATTTCAAACGCGGCGCGGTAAAACGACCACAACGCCAGGGTTAAAAACAGCATCATGGGCGTATCCGGTGTCATAATTATTCCAGCAGCAAAGAAAGGCAGAGCCAGCAGGAATAACCAGGTGGCATTCCATAATACTTTCTTATCCTGATAAATGCGATAGGTTAAGTCAAGGCCGAACCAGATACTGATGCCGGTGGCAATTGCACCCAGTGCGCGAATACCGAGAAAAGAATCCCCAAAAAATGTCGTTGAAAGCCTGATTAATATGGCTATCATAGGCGGATGATCGAAATATGAGAGCGATAAATTACGACTCCAGACCCAATAATAGGCTTCGTCATCAAGTAAATAAAGCGGTGCGGCATATAGCATCTTGAATAATGTAGCAAAAATAATTATTAGCAATATATTCCGGGAATCACGATCCATAGGTGCAAATTACAAAGCTATTATATCTTTTATGAAACAATAAAATACTGTTCACTATAAATGACAAACACTTTGGGCCGAAAATAGCATATTGTTTTTTGTAACACACGATATTAGTGAAGATACCGGATTTCCCAAGTTGGCTGGTACTATTTTCTGGAAAAATGAGGGAACTATAGTAAGCGAAGGCGTGAGTGCAGCTTGCCTGCCGGTTAAAAACAGTCGTAATTTTATTAACTTTATTTAAATTGATTGGAGTTACGATAATATGAAATACGTGTATTATTTTGGTGATGGCGAAGCCGACGGTGCCGCCGATATGAAAAATCTTCTTGGTGGCAAGGGCGCCAACCTGGCGGAAATGACCAAACTGGGAATGCCGGTGCCGCCGGGTTTCACGCTGACCACCGATGTGTGCAATGCCTATTATGAAAATGAGCGTGAATTTCCGGCTGAATTGGATGGTCAGGCAAACGAAGTAATGCGAAAAATTGAGCGGGTGATGGGAAAATCGTTTGGCGCTGTGAATGATCCCCTGCTATTGTCTGTTCGTTCCGGTGCCCGCGCCTCCATGCCCGGCATGATGGAGACGGTACTGAATATTGGATTAACTTCTAAAACCATCCCGGGATTAATCAAAAAAACCGGGAATTCACAATTCGTTTATGACGCCTACCGGCGACTGATCATGATGTATTCAGATGTTGTAATGGAAAAAGCCGCCGGGATCGAACCAGTCGACGGTGAGGGAATCCGATATCAGCTTGAAAAAATCATGGATAACTATAAAGCCAGCAAGGGTTATAAGTCCGATGTTGATCTGACCGGCGATGACTGGAAATTGATGGCTGATCAATTCAAGACAAAAATATTGGGAGTTCTGGGCCAGGAATTTCCCGACGATCCATATGTTCAATTATGGGGCGGTATTAAAGCCGTGTTCCAAAGCTGGAACGGTCGGCGGGCCATCAATTATCGTAAAATAGAAGGTATCCCCGAGAATTGGGGAACAGCGGTTAACGTCCAGGTTATGGTTTTTGGAAATCTAGGCAATGAAAGTGCCACCGGTGTGGCTTTTACCCGCAATCCAGCCACAGGCGAAAATATATTCTATGGCGAATGGCTTAAAAATGCCCAGGGTGAAGATGTGGTGGCTGGTACTCGCACGCCGAATCCACTGAATGAAGCCACCCGGACTGATGAAAGCCATGGTAAGGTATCACTGGAAAAATTCAAGCCGAACCTGTACAATCAGTTAGACGACATCCGAACCAAGCTGGAAGAGCATTACCGCGATATGCAGGATATTGAATTCACCATTCAGGACGGTACCCTGTGGATGCTTCAGACCCGTACCGGCAAGCGGAATGGTCTGGCGGCTATTAGAATGGCTGTTGAAATGCATCGTGAAGGGCGTATTTCCAAAGAAGATGCAATCCTGCGTGTGGCGCCGGCGCGGCTGGATGAACTTTTACACCCAATGCTTGATCCGAAAGATGAGGACCGATTTACTCCGCTGGCCAAAGGGCTGCCGGCGGGTCCCGGCGGTGCAATGGGTCAGATCGTTTTTACCGCTGATGATGCCGAAGCCTGGGGT
>DAOWAH010000085.1 GCA_030634675.1 Fidelibacterota bacterium | reverse complement strand
TTTACGGAGACCTCCGAAAATACGGTGATCAATTCCGGCGTATTGGCAGAGACTAGTTATACCTACTTGGTCACCGATACTACCGCAGAATCAATCGATGCCAGCCGGCCGGACTGGTATTCATCCAATCATACGGTAGCCACTGTTTCGGAAGGAAAAATCAAAGGTCGAGCCGCTGGAACAGCCGAAATCTGGGCGATGATCAGTGAAATATTCAGTGATACATTGGTGGTGGTGGTAAGTTCACCACAACTACCACCGGAACTGATTCTTGATCCGCCACCAGTGCAGCTTGTTTTCCAGGACAGTGCAACCATTTCAGGGCGGGTTACCGCCGGACTGGACGTAACGTTGACAGTAGCGGGTGATACGATAGATTATAACGAAAATGGTGAATTCAGCACGGTGATCTCGCTGGTAATTGGTGAAAATGATATCCGGGTTATGGCGATCAATAGTGAAAATGGGTTGAGCACCAGCAAGTCCAAGCTGATCGTTTTTTACCAGTTGGATAATGCGGGGATTACCGGTTACTGGGAGGGTGAAACTCTGACCCGCCCGTTCGGTTTTGACATCTATGAATTATTGGGTGTCTATGTAATTGATGGAACCATGACTGTCGATTTTACCATGCTGGGAGGACCGCTGATTGTGCAGGATATTATTATTTTCGGACAGGTAGACGAAGATGGTACCATCAATGCCATCCTGAGTAAGGAGTGGGAGGGCTTTACAATAACCGGTACTCTGGAAGGCATTTTCCTGGATTCCGGTACGGCTGAAGGGTCTTATGGTGTCAAAATTATTAAAGAAGGTTGGCCTACGGCTTCGGCCAGTGCCACCTGGTGGGCTCAGCGCCAATGATTTTCATGACCTTCAGCATGGTAATAAATATTTAATTGGATCAGGGGAGATAGGTGGTTAATTCACGGTCAATCAGTCAGAGCAGGTGTCTATTTCTACCGGATTCGGGCTAACGATCCCGATGCAATCGGGGCAGGGGAGTATGAGTAGACCAGGAAAATGGTGTTATTGAGGTAACCCTTTAGGTTTGACATTACTGACTGCAGTGGTAAACTTTGTCAAGAAATATAGGGAGTAATAAAATTGATGAGTATTAAACATGTTATCATAGTCATTTTGGTTTTGATGATCTTCAGTTGTGATGAAAATTTAGAAAAACAGTTAGATGAAGCTATCATCGATATATCAGGAAAAGTTACAGATAACGGACAGGCGGTTGAAGGTGCGTTGGTTTTATTAATAGAAAGTGTGGATGTAAATGAAGGATTAAGTCTCGCTAACGGAAGTATTACAGATGGCAGTGGTAATTACATAATTATTAACGCTGATGCAGGAAATTATTATGTTCTGGCAGTGGAAGATCACAACGGTAATATGGAATTTGACGCTGACAGTGACCGGGTAGGGTTTTACATCCACAATACGATTGGACCAACACAAATAACTGTCTCTGATCAGGACCTTGAAGACATCGACATAGTAAATTTATATTCTTTATAATGCAATCACTGACCTGCCCGAAAAATCAGAGGTCCAAATCACCATTTACAACCTGTTTGGGTATCATTTGATACTAACTAAAAATGAGAAATGAACATAGTGAGTCAGATCAGATAATTAATAAAAAGGAAATTCTATGAATATATTTAGAAAAGCATTGTTCATTATTGTAATGGTATCAACTCTGTTATTACCCCAGAAAAATGGATTTGGTGTATCATTTAGTGGGCTATCGACCGTAAGAAATTATTATTACTATGAGACTGTAGAATTAGCGCCGGCGTTTTACTGGCTTTATGGAGCAGGTGCAACTCGAATGGAAGCAGCCTTTGGATACTGGAGTAGGGGTAGGAAGGATTATTCCTCTACAATAACTTCAATAGGATTGGGTGGCATGCTACTGAAATCTATTACTGAAAATTTCAGTACCTATTATGGTGGGCGCATTGTTCTGCACCTAAGTAAAGATGATGATGAAACGGAGAAAGCTTTTGACATTGCTCCGGTTTATGGTGGAGAATATAAAATTGGTAATAATGCAAGCATTGGCGGCGAAATCCAATTGAATTATTTTAGAGCTGAAGGTAGTGATTGGCATACGACAACATTGAAATCCCTGATTTTTCTGCGATTCTACTATTAATTAATTCAGGTGCTATAACCGAACCAGTAAGATAGCAACGTTATGCAAAAATTAGGATACATATGGGATACGGATTGCAATTTGTCGCTGGTAGCTCATCTAAGTAGGATTCAAGTGCTTTCTGATTTCAGGCGATTGTAGCCCGTTTTCTCTGTAAACCAAAACAACCTCAACATACCCAAGAAACGCCGGTAAACAGGCAGATAGCAGGGTAGTTTTGCTATGTACAGACTATTCTAACTCCACTTGAATAATTATTAATAACACTATACCTTCGATATACAATTTCAAGCACATTTTGTACGTTTAGTCCAGCACTTCTGTAATTTGCGGGTGCTCTATTTCATATTCTGATTGTCACAGCATAACTATATGAGGAGAATTGTAATGGCGAAGGATGATGTTAATACAATCACGAAGGAAGCCGGCCTAGTGCAAACGTTAACCAGAGCTGTTGTTGTTCTCGGAGGCGGTACGGCCATATTCTATGCCCTTGGTTTCACTATTGTGAACACTTACATCCGCCGGGTCGGCCTGGAAGGTATGTTCTGGCTGACCAAGGAATTCTATGTCGATGCCGGAGCCAACTTCCTGCTGGAAATGATCAGATCGCCCCTTCTAGCGCCCCAGTTGTTCTTCAGCTATCTCTTTATACTATCCCTGCTGGTGCCAAAGGAAAAGAACCTTTTTGCCCCCTTGACAAAGCGGAGTGGAAGCCAAACCGGATCTGAAGCGATCTTCAGCGGCAAACAATGGGCTAAATTAGCCAGCATATTCGTGATAATAATAGCCACTTTTATCTTCACTACTTTTTTCAATTTTATGCAGGAAAGCCCCATGTTTTTATCGATTATTAGATACGCAAATTTCTTTGATTCCGATAAAGCCCTATTATCCGCTTCACTGACCAGCCGTGACACCTCTCTGGTATTTTTCTGTTTCGTCACGCCACTGATTGTGATTCTCGGTGATTTCTTCTTCCGATTCAGGGGAATTTTAAAAGAAAAGTCAAAAAGTAAAGTGTATTATCATGCCGCTTTCATTGTATATATGGTCCTTATAGCAAGCATACCAATATCTTATGCAAATCATCTTTACGATTGGAAAATGGTACCCCTTAAAGACCCTCAAGTAGTTGAGCAGATTATCAATGGAGGAGCGGAAGAAACTGAAGCAGTTCTCAATATTCCGATTATTACCAAATCTGTCGAACGGAAATTACTTTCCACTCGGATCTGGCTGCTGGGACAGTCTGATGATCAATACTTCTTCCTTACGAAGCGGGGTATTTACAGCGAAGGTGTGATTGAAGTAATCGATGCCACAAAGATTGAGCATCTGAATTTTGCCTATGATCCCAACCAGGGCGATTTTCTTTCAGAACAAATTAAGCCATCTGTACCACTAGCCGTCACCATGGTGGAGGATCCATTTGAATATCTGAACCTGAGAATTGAAGGTCTCGAATTAGAGTAAGGAAATATAAATGAAAAGATTACCCATCGAAATAAGTTTACTGATTCTCTATTTTCTCGTTTTGACACCTGAGAATATGGTCAGAGCCCGACCGATTGATTCTCAACAGGAATATCAGCAGCTGACTAAACAGGCGGCGATAAAGCAAAAGGGGCTGTTTCTCAAACGAGGTATAGGGATAAATGAAAAGCTCCGAATTGGAGCGACTATTAGTCCGGAAGATTCCATCGTGCTGAATGGATTCCGACAATTATTCGGGCTTGATTACGACCTTGATGATAGTCTGAAAACCATACGATTCTTCAAGTGCAATCAACCGGGATGCTACACCGATAACAATGTAGCTATAGACGAATTGATAGGAACCGTCATCCGCAGATTTGGCTCCCCCCTACAGGAAAAATCTTTAAAAGAAAAAGGTGAGGTATTTATAGCCTATGAAGGGGTTGCATTCGTGATTGGACCAGATGGACGGGTTAAGGAGATCTACATTCTGCCTCTGCCAAGGCTAAAATAAATCGAAAGATGTGAAAGGAAAATGTAATGGACCAACACTTCATCACCTGGTGGAATCTGGAAAACCTCTTTGACGCGGAGGGTTCGCCGGACCGCCCTGACTACCTGGCCAAGCGGCTGGCCAGCGAATTGAAAGGCTGGACGGAAGAAGTCATGCAAAAGAAGATCGCCCAGTTGGTCTCGGTGATCAAGCAGATGAACGCTGGCGCCGGACCGGACATCCTGGGGGTCTGCGAAGTAGAGAACGAAAATGTGATGGATATACTGGCTCAGGATGTTCAGGTGCCAGGCCGCATGTACAAGGTGATCCACCACGACACCAGCGACGGGCGAGGCATCGATGTGGCATTTATCTACGATGCCAATAAATACGGCTTTAACGGAAAGATTTTCAATTACGAAGTTCTCAAACGCTCTGCCACCCGCGACATTCTGCAGGCCAGCCTGACCACCACGAAGGGCACCGAGTTAATCCTGATCGGCAACCACTGGCCCTCGCGAATGGGGGGTGAACACCAGTCGGCGCCCTACCGAATGATGGTTGGTGAGACGCTGAGCTATTGGTTAAGCCGCATCCAACAGATAAAGGGCAACGATGCGGCCATATTTGTCATGGGGGATTTTAACGACGAGCCCCACAGCCGCTCCCTGACCGATTACGCCCTGAGCACTATGAACCGCGATAAGGTAGTCTACGGGCGTAACCCCTACCTGTATAATCTGATGTGGCCCCTGCTGGGTCAGCGCCGGGCGAGCTACGTTTTCGGCTCCGAGTTGCTGATGATTGACCAGTTTCTGGTCTCAAAGGGTATCGCCAAGAAGACAGGCCTGTTCGCCCTCAATGAGCAGAAGGTAAGCCTGGAGGTGTACGATGGAATGGTGAAGGGGCGCTACGCCACGCCGGTACGCTTCGGCAGGCCGTCGTCGTCTTCAACGTATAACAAGAACGGCTTCAGCGACCATTTGCCCATATCGGTGGTTTTAGGGGAGAAGTAAAAGTGAAGGATCAATGTAACTAACATGTCTGGTGCCCTGGCGTCTGGGCTGGTCAAATCAACAACGGAGAAACAACCGATGAATAAGTATCGAATTGTCCTTGATTACGGGCACGGCGGCTCAATATCGGGAGCTGTGTACAGGGGGATTCAGGAAAAGACGGTAAACCTCCTGACAGGTCAGGAGCTTAATCGTCGGCTCCATTCTGAGAATGGCGACCGCAAGCTCCAGGTATTATTAACGAGAGATGCCGACTATGATATTCCTCTAAGCACGCGCTGTGCTCTGATCAACGTACACCATGAGGAGGAACCGATCCAGCTGGCTTTATAATTGTTAATGACTAATAATTACTTTTATATTTACGTATCTGAATTCGAATATTGCTTTAGATTGCACGTTGAGGATGGGGATAGATGGATTATCCATGCTATAAGGCTGATATGAGGAATCAAATTCCATGTATTAACACTATTATAAAAGGAGGATTGAATTATGTGGAAAGCTGCTATGGACTTTGTCGCGGGTATCTTTAAACCTGCCGCTGATTTGATTGATAATGTGCATACTTCGGAAGAAGAAAAGCTACAGCTGAAAAATGTGTTTGTAAAGCTTCAAAACGAAGTTACAACAAAGCAGATTGACCTGCTTAGCCAACAAATGGATCTTGAAAAACAACTACTTGAAGCACAATCCAGTATAATAAATACCGAATCAAAAAGTGAATCCTGGATAGCGCGCAGTTGGCGTCCAATTACAATGCTGACGTTCTTGGTTATTATTGTATTTCATTCTCTTGAAATAATAACTCTTAAGGAAGCATTTGCTAATAAATTTATGACTCTTGTACAAATTGGTTTGGGAGGTTATGTTATTGGACGATCAGCAGAAAAGGCTGCTCCAGCCGTTGCAAAGGCAATAGGAAGGAAGTAGTCTACTAAGTTAATCAAACGCAGTTTCCTTGATGCCAGTCGGTTAAAAGACATAATAAAAAATCTGTGTAAAATACTGAAATTATGAGGAGACAGTTATAACTAAGAACGTTATTAAGCTCATTCAAAACAAATTGAACGGGATGGGGTTTGATGCAGGCTTAGAAGACGGTATTCTTGGGAATCGGACAATTGATGCATTGAACCAGGTTGATTGGATACCTCAGAGTTGGTCGAAGAATCGAAAAGCGATTGCATTCATACAAAAGATTGCTCAAGAAAAAGGGATCGAAACTGGTGAAATAGACGGTTATTGGGGACCACAAACTGAATTTGCAGTCGAAAGCTTATTGCAAATTATTCGTGAAGATAAAGAACCTGATATTTGGCGCCCAGAGGATATAGTAGATCAAAATCCTAATGACTGGCCAAGTCAATCACCTGAAAGTAACCTGATTCAATATTATGGTAATGTAGGTGAACACCAAACCAAAGTAAACCTTCCCTATCCACATAAGCTGTCATGGAAAACAAATCAAATTATCAACAGCTTTCAATGTCATGAGAAAGTTCATGACAGTTTACACCACGTACTATCCAATATCCTTGATAACTACGGTTTAGAGGAAATTCAGAGATTGAGGCTGGATCTGTGGGGAGGTTGCCTCAACGTACGCAAAAAACGTGGGGGTATAAGTTATTCCATGCATAGCTGGGGTATAGCAATAGACTATGATCCTATTCGGAACAAACTTAAGTGGGGGCGCGACCGTGCTATTTTTGCAAAACCAGAATACGAAAATTGGTGGAGACTATGGGAAGAAGAAGGTTGGATGAGTTTAGGAAGGACGAGAAACTTTGATTGGATGCATG
>DAOWAH010000005.1 GCA_030634675.1 Fidelibacterota bacterium | reverse complement strand
GTGGAAAGGGTAACACTGTTAGTCAGGCATTGGGAAATCGGGATATTCTTTAATGCGGGAAACAGCGGCTCTAACCGGTCCAGCCGGGCCTGGAGGACAGCACTGCAATCCTACATCAAATCCAGAAATTCTTGAAGATTGGCCTGCTCAATTCCTGCCAGGTCATAACCAACCGACATATTGAATATCAAGCCCGGAGCTGTATTATTACACCAACCGAATTTATGTCGCAGGATATGGATTAAAATCCAGGCATCGAGATACTGATCGAAGGACTGGCGCAATTTCAGTTCCTGGGACCATTCGCAGTTATACCCTTCATCCTGCATATCGATACAGGGCTTGGCAACCTCGATCTCATCAAGAGTCTGAACGGTTTTCAATTCGATATAGCGGGCGCCGGTTAACCAGGCGGTAATAATATTGATTGATAATTGGGTATGGGGGCCGGCAGCAACACCGATCGGTGTTTCTAACATTTGACCGTAGCGCATCATCCGGAAGGGATCGGATTGCTTTGGTATAAAAAATAGATCTTTAGATATTCCGAAAATCTGGCCCTGTTGCTCCTCGGTCAGAATCCATTTTAATAACCGGTTGATTGGTATGGGGAATAATTTGTCTGACACCGGCTTGATTATTCCGTATCGACGCCTGCGAGCAGGTTATCCAAACTGTATAGCAATACATTCCGTAGCGCTTTCCGGCAGTAGATGGCGGTAGCGCGGATATCGTCAATCGGCGCAATATCGTCGTCAATTAATGCACCGTGCTTCTTGATTTCCTGCGGTTGATTGAGTAACGCAGCGGCTAATTCGGTCAGGTAAACCACTGTCGGTGCGACGGACCCTGCCGCGATTGTCAGCTTATTGAAAACCTTTCTCCTCCGGTCCACCACCGCTACAACTGCAAAATTCACCACCGAGATTGCCATCGCCTGGCGTAGGCCAAGTTTATAGAACAGCACTGATCCCCGTGACTTTGGAATTATTATCGACGATAAAATTTCCTCACTTCCCAATTCTGTCTTTCCCGGACCACTGATGAAATCAGCGATGGGAACTTGTCGTTCACCGGTTGGTCCGATTATCTTGACCTGTGCCTGATAGGCATATAGTGGCGGCAGTGTATCACCGGCCGGTGACGCATTGCAGATATTGCCGCCGATGGTGGCCCGATTTCTGATCTGAGTCGCAGCAAACTGATCGGTCGCCTGCCACAGCGCTTGAAAGGATCGGTGGATCAAATCACTCTTCCGCAAGTCTTCGATGGTGGTCAAACTGCCAATTTCAATATGAGCACCCTGATCATTTATCCCGGAAAAACAATCGATCCCTTTCAAATCGACTAAATGCCACGGCAATTTCATCCCGCCCTCAAACCGGGGCATTAAATCGGTCCCGCCCGCCAGCAAGGTGTAATTGCTTTGGCCGAGCGTACCCAACAAATCAAGCAATTCCGGTTCACTAACGGGACAATAATACTTCAATGGTCGCCTTTATGCTCGAGCGCATTGATAATTTTATGGTAACCTGTGCAACGACATATATTCCCCGCCAGACCCTGCTTAATCTCATCATATTCAGGATGAGCGTAATCACGATGAATTTGATCGGCCACTAAAATCATTCCCGAGATGCAATATCCGCATTGGACGGAATGTTTTTGGACGAAAGCCTGCTGTAAATCGGTAAGGTTTTTACCATGAGACAATCCCTCGATGGTCATGATTTCAGTGCCGTGCGCCTCCACAACCAAGACCAGGCAGGAATTTACCGTTTTACCATCCATAATAACGGTACAGGCGCCGCATTCACCTTCTCCACAGACTTCCTTGGTCCCGGTCAGGCGCAGATCGTCACGCAGGAAATCCAATAAACGCTGATGGGTCGGAACGCGCCGTCGCACTTCACAACCGTTGACATTGACAATCAGATCAAAATATTCAATATCTTCGGTATACAGCATCAGACACCCGGACCGGTTTTCCTGATTTCCGAATAAAATTGATGAAATGCTTCAATTTCAGGTTTAACAGCAGCCGGAACAGTCAGCATTCTTTGGGCGGCAGTTATATCCTTCAAACCGCTGCCCGTTACTAATAGAATAACCGTATCGTTATCGCTCACTTGATTACTGTGCCGCGCTTTCACAAACCCAGCCACGGCAGCAGCGGCAGCCGGTTCGGCAAAAATACCACTTTTTTCCGATAATTCTTTTTGGGCCGCTAATATTTCATCATCTGTTACGGCAATACCAAATCCGCCGGTATTTCTAACGGCCCGCAACGCTTTCAGACCATCACGGGGGAAATCAACCGCAATACTGTCGGCAACGGTATTAGCAGCGACCGATTCCAAGTTTCCACCACCAGCGAGCGCATTTATTACGGTTGCTGAACCGGCTGCCTGCACCGCAATAATTTCCGGTAGCCGATCGATCCAACCAAGTTCTTTCAAATCGTAAAAGCCCTTATATACACCACCGATAATGCAACCATCGCCAACCGGAACGAAAATTTTATCGGGAACGACCCAATTCAACTGCTCAGAAATTTCCAACGCCACCGTTTTCTTACCCTCGGACAGTACCGAATTAATCCCGGTGCTGCGCGAATACCAGCCGTATTCTTCAGCCACAATGCCAGCCAGGTCGAAGGCCTCATCGTAGGTGCCGTCCACCGGGCATAATATTGCTCCATATTGGAGAATCTGGGTAAGCTTCGCTTTTGGTGCATCAGCGGGCGCCAGAATTATCGCCTGCTTGCCATAGAAAGCTGCCAATGCCGCCAGTGAGGCTGCGGCATTGCCGGTCGAGGCGGCTACCAGGATATCATGTCCCAATTCTGCCGCATGCTGCAGCCCGACTTCCGAAGCCCGATCCTTAAGTGAGCCGGATGGATTGCGGGTATCGTCCTTGATGAATAATCGTTTAATACCGTAATCGCCTGTCAATCGTGGCGCTTCAACCAGCGGTGTACCACCGACTTGAATCGACCGTTTTTCAGGTGGACTCTGAACCGGTAATAGTGGCAGGTAACGCCAGATGGAACGGTCAGGATCAGCCACCAGATCAGCTTTTGTCCACTGACTGCCGATCCTGGAATAATCGAAAATGGCATCGAGGTTCTGTCCGCAGTTTTTGCAGGTATAGGGAAATGGGTTAACCGGATAGCCGGTACCGCAATTCAGACAGCGATATTCGATTAATCGATTCGCCGATTCCACTACCGCACTACTCCATCACCCTGTTTCTACAGAACTCAAACATCAACTGTATTTCCGCAAAAGCCCCGTGCGCTCATTAAATTCATCTATTCTGGCATCCCATTGATCAACCAGGGCATACTGCCTTTTCCAGTAATCATCATCGTACCACTGGGCATTTAATTCTTCAACCGTTTTACCCTGCTGCTCAACCCAGGTAAAATATTTCAAATTATGCATCCGCTTCCGATCATAATAGGACAATTCCAGCATATTATCCGTATTCAATCCCTGGAGGCGCCCTTCAAAATCCACTGCTGCATTAAACGAAGAATATTCACCATGTATTTCACGTGTTTCAATCAGACGGGACTGGTACATTTCCATTGAATCGGTGGCAACTGTGAAAATAACATCATTACCATCCATCTCATAATAACGAGCCATTTTAATGGCTCCGATTATATTGGCAATCGAAGAAATCCCGAAAAGGTGCAGTTTATTAACCAGATTTGGATCGATACCTTGATCGGTCAAAATTTTATGTCCCGCCGGTTCATTAAACAGGCGCATCACCCGCATCGTTATTTCATCGTCCAGCGCCACTACCATGTCCGTATTCTTCATATTATGAATCCAGGGTACATGTTTATCGCCAATACCTTCAATTCGATGAGAGCCATATCCGTTGTATAATAAAGTCGGACACTGCAGGGCTTCACCGGCGCCGATTTTGATCAGGGGATATTGCTCCCGCAGATAATCGCCACAACCCAGGGTACCAGCCGATCCCTGCGTCAAAAACAGGGCACTCAAACGCTGACCGATATCCACCTCATTTTCGAATACTTCTTGCATGGCCGGACCGGTTACTGCATAATGCCAGAGTGAATTCCCGATTTCTTCAAACTGATTTAAAACCACAATTTCATCACCACGTTCGGCAATTAATTCCTTGACCTTGTCGTAGATCTCCTTAACATTACTTTCGCCACCAGGTGTTTTAATCACTTCCGATCCGACTTCATGCAGCCATTCGAAACGTTCAGCACTCATTTCCTCCGGTAAAACGGCAATTGAGGGGCAACCCAGTAGATAGGCATCATAAGCCCCGCCTCGACAGTAATTCCCAGTGGACGGCCACAGCGCTTTTTGAATCGTTGGATCAAAACGGCCGGTAATCAACTTCTCAACCAGGGGACCAAAGGTAGCCCCAACTTTATGGGCACCAGTCGGAAAGAATTTTCCCAATAGAATAAAAATCCGTGCTTGAACTCCAGTCAATTCAGACGGCAGCTCAAGATAGTTTACCGAGCCGAAACTACCGCCGGAGGCTACTGGCTCATTTTTCCAAGTGATCCGAAACAGATTGCGGGGGTTCAGATCCCACAGTCCGATATTTTTTAACTCCTGCCGGATGCCGTCAGGGATCAGATCCGGATTCGCCATCTGCCGGTAGGTCGGAATTATCATATTCATGTCGCGGCAACGTTGGATCGTATTATTCAACACTTGTTCGTTAGATTTCATCAATTCATTTTCCAGTTCATAAATTTATTTTTTATCTAATAATCGGGCGATGCCGAAACATTACCCGATTTCCAATCAACACTAATTTCAGTGAAAACCTTATGGTACGATTCGTGTACCGGTCTTCCCTTCCAGGGCATCTACAGCCTTATTCAGCGAAGTGATAATTGCCCGATCACCACCTGCTTTCATAAATCTGATACAGGCTTCTACTTTGGGTCCCATGCTCCCGGCAGGGAACTGACCATCGGCCAAATGCTTTTCCATTTCAGCCAAAGTAACTTCATCTAATGCCTTTTGATCCGGCTGGCCAAAATTGATAAAAGCATGTTTTACATCGGTCAGGATCAGGAATATATGGGCATCCACGACTTTTGCCAGGACCTGCCCGGCTTTATCTTTATCAATGACCGCTTCAATGCCCCGAAGCTGCTGGTTTTCCTTCTCGATCACTGGAACACCACCTCCTCCGGCAGTTATCACAATGACGCGAGCATCCACCAAAGTTTTGATGGAAAAAGCTTCTATAATGTTAATCGGTTCCGGTGATGGTACTACCCGCCGCCAAGGTTTTTCGGCTCCTGGTTTTACTTCTTTAAGCAGGTAGCCCTTGGATGCACGCAGTTCGTCAGCATCAGCTTTGGAATAAAAAGGTCCAACCGGTTTACTTGGATTGTCAAAATCCGGGTCATTTTTATCCACCAGGACCTGGGTAACCAGGGTGGCAATCGGTATATTCTTACCCACCGCTGTAAAAGCATTTTGCAACTGATCCTGGAACATGAAACCGATCTGGCCCTGGGTCATCGCGCCCAGCACATCCAGCGGCTGTGGCGGCACCAGCGCCTTGCCTTCTTCCTGTTGAATCAACAGATTACCGGCCTGAGGGCCATTCCCATGGGTCAGAATTAATTTATAACCGAGACGGTTCATCTCAACCAGTTGCCGGGCAGTGAGAATCACATTATTCAACTGCTGCTTAAAAGTACCTTCTTCATCGGGCTGCTTAATTGCGTTCCCACCCAGGGCAATCACAACCAATTTACTGGTATCAAACATGGCTATAGCTCAATCCGCTTCTCGGACATCGTCAGACCCATGACAGCCTTCTGAACATGCAGGCGATTCTCAGCTACATCGACAATAATTGAACGTTCACCAGAGGCTACCGCATCGGTTACCTCATTACCACGATCAACCGGCATCGGGTGGATGTACAACCCATCATTGGTCAGTTTCATCTTTTCTTCGTTGCAGGTCCAACCATCAATTTGCAGGGCTTTTTTAACTTCTCCAACTTTATCGAACTCACCGGATGAATAGGCAGTGGGGCTCATCCAATTACGGGAGTAAACGACATCAGCACCGTGGTAACCTTCTACCGGATCATTAGTGATATTGAAGCTGGAACCGCTGGTTTTGCAGTTTGCCTGAGTCATTTCGATCACTTCCGGATCAAGATCATATCCTTCCGGATAGGCCAGGGTCACATCCATGCCAAAACGGGAACTGATCAAGAGGTTTTCCTGAATCGAGCACCAGGAACGCGCCAGGGCGCCCTGCCCCCAGACCATCAACAGTTTTTTTCTTTTCAAATTGTAACCCATCTGCTGCTGCAAGCCCATGATGTCAGCCAAGCCCTGACAAGGGTGAAACCGATCATCAGCCATATTCACAATCGGGATTGTAGCATATTCGGCATATTCGCGCAACAACCGGTCGCCATCGCCATAGGCCGCGATTTTGTCCTCCAGAATCCGGATTCCCAGCCCAACAGCGTAACGACTCATCACATTGGCTGCATCTTCAATCGTTTCACCGGCACTATGCTTGGTTTTCAGGCGCATTGATTTAGGCTCCAGAAATTGAGCATGTCCGCCTAACTCCGTAGCAGCCGCTTCAAACGATTGCCGGGTACGCACCGACGGATTGTAGAAAAACATCAGGAAAGTACGATGTTTTAATAGATCGGTATATTTATCAGCGTAGCGATTTTTCTTCATATCGTGCGCTACCCTCAGAGTTTGTTCCAATTCTTCCAGCGACCAATCCTGGGTGCAGATAAGGTCTTTTCCTTTCATATCCATAACTGATTCACTCTTAGCGCATCAGCAAAGCCATGACGGCTTTCTGGAAATGTAGCCGATTCTCGGCTTCGTCAAACGCAACTGAATTAGGTCCATCCAATACTTCATTGGTGACCTCAAAACCACGATCAGCAGGCAAACAATGCATATACATCACATCCTCACGGGCATTGTTCAGCATATTCTGATCGCAGATCCAGTCCTTATTCTGATTAAACAATGCCAGCATCTTGCTATCATCACCGGCCGCAACATTTTCAAATTCATCCTTAGCGCCCCAGCATTTAGGATAAACTACATGAGCATCTTGAAAAGCTTCCTTCATATCATATTGAACTTCAAATTTGCTGCCATTAGCTTTTGCCATGCTTTCGCAGGCGGAGATGACTTCATCATCCAATTCAAATCCTTTGGGCTGGACCTGGACAACATCCATGCCCAGTTTCGTTGCCGCAATAATGGAACTATGTGGGACACTTAACGGTTTTTCATAACTGGGGGAATAAGCCCAGCTCATGACAAATTTCTTTCCTTTAAAACCACCCAATCTTTCTTTGATTGTCAGCATATCAGCGCCGCCCTGACAGGGATGATATTTATCGCATTCCATATTAATAATGGGAATGTTGGACCATTTAGCAAATTCCTTCATATAGGCAGTAGCTCGGCCATAAACCCAGCCGGTGGGAGGTCCATACATGCGAATGGCAATACCGTCACCATAGCCGGCCAATGTTCTTGCAACATCAGAAACCCGTTCCGTGGAATAGGCTTTTTCGTCGCCTTCGACGGCTGGCGTATAAATTGTATCTGAAGCCAGAAAATGAGCATGACCACCCATTTGAGTCATTCCCGACTCAAAAGAATTGCGGGTCCGCAGGGATTGATTGTAAAAAATCATGTATAATGATTTAGCCCGCATTAAATGATCATGTAATTCTCCCATGGCGTAGCGCCTTTTCAGGTCAGCGGCTACATCCAGCATATAATTAAACTCTTCTTTTGAAAAATCCAGTAAAGTTAAAAAATCACGTCCTTTTAAATTTGAGCGCATCATATTCTCCTTAATTATTGACTAATTGATTCTATCAGTATTTCTGACTTCATTTTTTTCATACCTGATACTCTTTCTCGATCAGGTTCTATTCATTTTGTGCCACAGTTTCCGTGACTGAATTCTTGCTGCGGATTTAATTTTCGTCTCATCGAGATTAATAAATTTGTGGTCCCGAATTTGAAATATCCCACCACAGATTACATCGGAAGGTCGCTCAAATCCAAACAGCAGGTGTGCACCATAATTCGTTTCTGTAATCTCGGTGCGGGATTGATAATCATAGAGCGTTAGATCGGCCCGGTCGCCAGGTTGAATCCGGCCCAGTGAATTAGTAAATATTTTACCGGCGATGCGGGAATTATTTTCAAACAAAAGTTGCAGATAATCCACGTTTGGCGTCCCACCTGGCAGACTGTTGCTGCGGATCAGTGTACCTTCCTTGGCTTCTTTCAACAAATTGGCCTGCATCCCATCAGTTCCCAGTCCGGCGGATAGAGTTGCAATGGTAGCTGCTGATAAAACGCCCACCCGGTTATTGGCATTTGAGGTGGGATTGTGCACCAGTGAAGCACCCAACTCTTCCAGCAGCTCAACATCTTCGGGCAGCATATGAATACCATGAATGATCAGGCTGTGTTCATTTATTAAACCAAATTTATTCAAACGGTCAATTACAGAACGATAACCGCGCCGGACAGCATCCGCATGGTCAGCTTTATCCTCGGCCACATGGATATGAATTCCCCAACCGGAGACACCACCCAAAGTTTGGCGAATGGCTGACAATGATTCGTCCGATAAGGTGAATGAAGCGTGTAAACCGATCAGCGGACGGATTACTGGATGATCGCAATAACGCTGGAAAAAATCAAGATTCTCTTCCAGGCCGGTCCGAAAGAGCCGGGGACCATTGCGATCGGTAACCTCAAAAGCAGCCGCCACATTCATATTCAATCGTTCGGCTGCCTGTGCCAGTGATTCAAGCGATCCGGAGGCGGAATTTGGACTGGAATGATGGTCAATTACCGTTGTTACTCCGTTTAAAAGACATTCCGCCAGGCCAGCTGAGAAAGAAGCGTTGATCGAATCTGCATCAAGGGCACGATCCAGGGGCCACCAGACCCGCTCCAGTTTTTCAACGAAATTGACCGGAGGGTCCGATGGTGCGGGCATACCAAGCGCCAGGGTCGAATATAAATGCGTATGGGCGTTGATCATCCCAGGAAGAACCGTTTTCTCTTGCAGGTCATATACTTTAAAATCGGCCGTATCAGGGGGATTTCCCGTACCAACAGCTGAAATTTTAGCTCCGGTAATAACAATATAACCGTGTTCAATAAACCGATTAGCGGCAAAGGGACTGATAATTCGCAGATTGGACAGGATATATTTATTCAACATGCCTGTTCAACTCCTGAACTTTGTTCCAAGGCATTAAGTACAATTTCTGGTGTCATTGGCAGGCTGTCCATAGCTACGCCAACAGCCTGACTGACTGCATTGGCGATTGCAGCACCAGTTGGGATCACGGCCGGTTCACCAATTCCTTTAGCCCCCCAGGGACCCAGCGGTTCGGGATCTTCGACCAGAATCGTCTGCACCTGACTTATGTCAGCCGAGGTTGGAACTAAATAAGTTGATAGATTAGGTGTGATCACCGATCCGTTTTCCGTTTGAAAATGCTCAGTCAGAGCCCAGCCAATTCCCTGAGCAACCCCACCTTCCACCTGCCCCTCCAATCCGGCAGGGTTAATAGCTCTTCCAATATCATGGGCGGCCCAGATCTTCTCCACCTGTACCAGTCCGGTCAGTGAGTCCACTTTGACCAAAGCAATATGCGTAGCGTAGGAATAGGTAAAATAGGCCTCACCAACCCCAGTTTTCGGATCATATTTCAGCGCTGGCACATGCCACCATCCCAGCGAATCCATCGGACGGTTGCTGATGAACAGATGATTGGCCAGATCATTGAAATTGACAGAATTTGCACTGTCTGTATCTTCGGCAGAATCGTTTCGAAGTTCAACGCGGCCAGGATCAGTTTCTAGCATTTCAGCCACCGCAGATTTTAACACAGGTACGATCTGGTCAGCGGCATTCCGAATGGCATTTCCAGTCATGATCACATTCCGGCTGGCCACACCTGGTCCACTGTCCGGAACCAAATCCGTGCTGGTATCCAGGACGATGATCCGCTCTGGTGCAATTCCCAGTACTTCCGCCGCCATCTGAGTAATCACGGTATTGGCTCCCTGCCCCATTTCAGACAGGCCATAGGCCAGGGTAACCGAACCATCGCGGCGAATCTGGATTTTAGCCGCAGCCCCATCCATCGCCCAGCCGGCAGCTCCGAGACAATTTCCGTAATGGGAAGCGGCAATTCCGATTCCAAAACGGTAACGCCCATTGCTGGTATTTTTCCAACGCCGGTTCACCCAATCGGCAGCATCGGCAGCCTGTTTAATAGTCGCTTCGATCCCCACGCTGGCCTCAAGCTGGTGTCCAGTCAGAGTCATATCTCCGGGATGGAGAACATTTTTCAATCGCAATTCCACCGGGTCTATGCCGAGCTGACCGGCAATATGATCCATGACCCGCTCGTGACCAAACGTGGCTTGTGGTGAACCAAATCCCCGGAAAGCGCCGGTTGGCGGCAAGTTGGTATAATATGCTGTAGATAAAACTTTGATGTTGGGAATCACATAAGGACCCATCGCCTGCATGGCCGCACGGTAGGATACAACACTGGATAGTGTTGCATAGGCTCCGGCATTTTCTTCCAGGTTTATATCAGCCGCCAGCAGTCGCCCATCGTTGGTAACACCAATTTTATAATGCATCTGAAACGGGTGGCGTTTGCTGGTCAGTTGAGCATCATCGTGGCGGCGATAAACCATTTTCACCGGTCGGCCAACGACCCGGGCTGCCAGGGCGGAACGGGCACACAATTCCGACGGTACATCTTCCTTACCACCGAAAGCACCGCCAATCGGTGTCTGAATTACGGTAACCATACTGAAAGGAATTCCCAGGGCGCGGGCAACCGCTTTCTGCACATAATAAATACATTGGATTGAACCATATACTGTGAAGCGGCCATCAGTCTCGGGCACGACAATGCAACCCTGAGGCTCCAAATAATAATGCTCCTGGTACGGAGTAACCAGGTCAGCTTCAATTATCCGATCGGCGGCGACAAATCCCTGGGATATATCACCACGATCTACACGATGGGTGCAGGCGATATTGGAGGTATGAATGTATTTTGATTGAGCTGCTTTACTGGCGTCGATTGACAGGTATGGCTGCTTCTCAACATACTGCACCTGCATTAGTTGGGCGGCATGATGGGCGGCCGGTTCGGTCTCAGCGACCGCTACACCGATTACGTCCCCTTTAAATCGAACCGTTTCCGATGCCAGCAGCGGCTGATCATCGATAATTACACCGACCTGATTCTCGCCGGGAATATCTCCAGCCATCAGAGTGGCAATGAACCCGGGAACCGCTGCCGCTGGTGCAGAATCAATAGCTACGACTGTTCCGAAAGAAATTGTGGAATAAACGGGATAAGCATAGACCATTCGATCTAAGTAAATATCAGTCAGATAACGGGTATGCCCGGTTACCTTATCGACGGCGTCGACCCGCGGTAGCGAGCGGCCGATCTGGGATTGATACTTAGACATGACGATTTTCCATTAATCCCATTAGTGCTGACTTCATGAATATTGGCGTGCTTAAAGACATAGATTATTAAAAGTATACCCGAAAATTTACCATTTTTCGGACATATCATCCAAAGAGGGAAGTGAATTTGAAATTAATCCCATCGAAGAGACCCTGATCGCTGAGTTTTAGCTCGGGGATGACCAGCAACGCTAAAAATGACAGGCTCATGAAGGGGGCCGGCAGATTGGACCCCATCTGCTTAGCCTTTCGATCCAGTTGCTCGTATAAACGAGCTGTTTCCTGTCCGTCACCGGCGGACATTATTCCGGCCACTGGCAGCGGTAATACCAGATTGTCATCTTCGGTTACAGCGGCAATCCCGCCCTGATTTTCAATTATCAGATTCACCGCCCGGCCTAACAATTTATCGGTAGTACCCACAGCAACAATATTATGAGAATCATGAGCCACCGATGAAGCCAGCGCTCCTGATTTTATTCCCATTCCGTGTACAAATGCGGTGGCTGGCGGCGCATCCGTATAGCGATTAATGACCGTCATTTTAAGAATGTCCCGGGACTCATCTGCCACAACATTACCATTGCTTATAGATGGTTCAACCAGACCACTTTTTGTTACGAGCTGACTAGGAATAATATCAATTGTCTTCAATAATCCTTCCGCCGGTTCTACAGCAAAATCAGCAGTTGATTTGGGCCAACAATTGATATTGTTAATTACTTCAACTGGTTTTGAGAACAGCAGGGATTGGCCCTTCTCGGCCACTTTGCGCCCCGCCAAATAGGCTGCTTTAACATTGAATGAGGTTAATCCATCGACAATTATAAAATCGGCCGGATCACCTTCCTGCAACAATCCCACGTCCAGTTTATAATGTTCAACCGGAACCACCGAAGCAGCCCGGAGTAAATTATAAATATCCAGTCCGGCGGCAATTCCCCGCCGGATTAACAGATTAATATGTCCCCGCACCAGATCATCGGGATGTTTATCGTCACTGCACAGCATGCATCGATCGGGATACTCATCGATCAACGGCTGCAATTCATTGAAATTCCGGGCTGCCGAACCTTCCCGAATCTGGATTTTCATCCCCTGGGCAATCTTCTCCCGGGCTTCAGCCAGGGTCACACATTCGTGATCAGTGGAAATTCCGGCGGCAATGTATTTTTCCGCGTCCGGCCCCCGCAATCCTGGGGAATGCCCATCGATGGGTAGCCCGAGATCACGGGTCAGCTTTAGCTTGGCAGCGACTTCCGGGATATTATTCAATACCCCCGGCACATTCATCATTTCACTCAGGAATTTCAGTTTATGTTTGACGAATAAATCCTTAATGTCGGCCAGATCGATCCGAGCGCCCGCTGTTTCAAAAGGTGTCGCAGGAACGCAGGACGGGGCGCCGAAATAAAATTTGAATGGTGTTCGGCTGGCATTTTCCAGCATGTATTCGATACCGGGTATTCCCAGGACATTGGCAATCTCATGGGGATCGCAAACAGCGGCCAGGGTGCCATGACAAAGCGCCAGCCGGGCAAATTCGGTGGGCACCAGCATGGAACTTTCGATGTGGATATGGGCGTCGATCAAACCGGGAAGAATGAATTGCGGATCTGCTTCCGCTATCTCCTGAATCGCCGTGATCGTACCATTTTCGACCGTAAAAATTCCAGGGAAAGTGCGCCTGCCGAACAGGTCAACAATATTTCCAGAGATTTTAAAGTCAGGATTTGGCATAATTTACGGTATCTCAGTCGGTCTTTTATTCACACTAATTTACTAAGATTTCCGTCGGGTACAGAGAATATTTGATTATTCGGATTTAATACATTAGGTACAATTCGGAAGCTGTACCTAATGTATAATGTCATTTCGAATCCGCCGGCTAGCGGATGAGAAATCTACTTTGGGTGGGATCGGGCTTCTACTGTGAGGTTTGGTGCAATATTATTGTAGATTTCTCCTAAACCCATGAATGGATTTTCGTCGAAAAGACATTGGGGTGTGGGAACTAAACAACAAATGATTGTCATTCTGAATGAGGCCGCAGGCTGAGTGAAGTTTAACCGCCGAAGTGAAACGTAGGTGGGAATCTCATCCAATTATGGCCGGGAATTTATAGTAGTGAGGCGGATAAGATTCATTCGATATGGTTTCTAGCCCACGGTTTTAACCGTGGGTTTGGTGATAATATTAATACTAAACCGTTTCAACGGTTTTCAATTCCACAATTCATACCATAAAATGGAGAATTTGTGTTCTGTGTAGGGACAACTCTCGTGAGATGTCACTACGAAAATGCCGGTCTTTTCGAACCCGTTGGCTGGCGGATAATAAATCTACTTCGGTTCGTTCAGATAGATTAAAACCTTGCGAAAGTTATACCTACCCATCGTAATTCAGAAGATGTAGATGGGAACTTTCGCAAGGTAAATAGGAATTAAACATCCTAATTCTTCCGTAAATTTGCTCATGGACTTTTCAATTTTGGCAATTCCCGATCACGAGCCAGCTCCGAATTCATGCATCGCCTTGCTGGGCGGTGGCGGCAAGACCGGCCTACAGCAGCGGCTGGGCCGGGAACTGGCACAAAGATTCGATCGTGTTTTACTGACGTCGATTACCAAATCGGCTTTTCACAGTGAACCGAAAATTATTTGCAGGGATGAAATCGACGACTACGATTTAGTTCCCTGGTTCGCCTGCCACAATCCCCTCTGCGTGCTGGGGACCGGCCTGAATGCCTACAAGATGGACGGCATCGAAGTGGCCGAACTGGAGCGATTCAAAAATCAGGCTGAAATCACGATTGTGGAATGCGACGGCGCCCGCAACCTACCGTTGAAGGTCCACCGCGACCAGGACCCAGTGGTGCCCTATTTCTTCGATCACGTGATTGTCATTGTCGGCGCTGATGTGGTGGACACTACCCTGTCCCAGGGACTGGTCCACCGGCCGGAATTATTCGCGACGTACTGGGGTATCGCTGACAATTTTGTGCTGACATCCACCTTCATTGCTGAGGTCGTCACCTCTCAAAAGGGCTACTCGTCCAAAATACCCAGCCACCTTCCTCGCACTTATTTCGTCAATAAAACCGACGCCCATCCCGGCCAGGCCAGTGCTTTGGCCCGAGCAATTTTCACCGCTTCCGGCCAACCCACCTGGTACGGCAGTGTCCAAAAAGATAGTCTAGCCCGAATGACATGAGCAAGCTCCAATTAATCATCACCGCCGCTGGACTCTCCCGTCGCCGACCGCCCAATAAATTATTGCTGCCTCTGGGCGAAAAGACAGTGATCGAAACCACGGTCGGAAATTTTATCGATACACCACTGGATATCACCGTCGTTACCGGCCACCAGCGGGAAAAGATCGAACCCCTGCTAACCCGGCGCTTCGGCAACCGGATCACCATCGTTTACAATCCCGATTACGCCAGCGGACTGGCTTCATCGGTCAAAGTAGGACTGACGATTACTACTGAAAATCCGGATTACTGGTGTTTCTGCAACGGCGATAAGCCGTTTATAAAATCAGCGACGATCGATTATCTGCTGGCCGAACTGGAACGGTTGCAGCCGCAGATTCTGGTACCCACTGTCAATGATCAGTCCGGTCACCCCACATTTTTTTCGGCCAATTTTACCCTCGAGCTGCTGGCCCTGACCGGCGACACTGGCGGCCGTGATATTTTGCAGCGTCATGGGCACGATGTATTGTTCGTTCCGGTGGATGATGAGGGTATATCGTTAGATATGGATTGCTATCTGGCTAATCTAGTAAAATAAAAAATATCCATACAATTTGATAAGACGACCGGACAAGCTTCATCCACTGGGTCTAAAAAAGAGCAAAAATTCACAGGAAATTTTACCAAACCACCCTACATTACGCACCCTGATATTACCCTAATCATTCAATCACTATAACAATCCGAGAAATATGAATTTCCTGCTCACTATGGGTACCCGCATAGTTATACTGGCACTATTGGCCTATTCCGTCGCTATTATCACCGAGCAGCGCAAACATAAAATATCCAATCTGGTATTATGGTTCATCTCGATCGGTATCCTGTTCGATATTACCGCCACCGGATTCATGATTGCCGGCTCTTCGAACACTCCTTTCACTTTCCATGGCATTCTGGGCTATTCTTCTCTGACCGCCATGCTGATCGATGCCGTCCTGCTGTGGCGTTACCGCCTGACTCACGACGCAGCGACAAAAGTTGTCCGTTCGCTGCATATTTACTCACGCGTTGCCTACATCTGGTGGATACTGGCTTTCATCACTGGCGGTGCAATTGCAATATTCAACTAAGGTGGACTGAAAGTTAGTCAATTGTCCGCTATTTAGCTACCGAACTACTGCCTCCTTTCCTGTTCGCGTACATCGAAATAACAGCTTATTATTTATCGCGCATTCTGATTAAACTCACCTATGTTTGATGATATAAATATTTGGGTCCGTGGGGCCGGTGAACTGGGCAGCGCCACCGCCCATATTCTGCATAATTGCGGACTGAAAGTCATTTTAAGTGAATTACCCACCCCGATGGCGATTCGGCGCCAGGTTACGTTCAGTGACGCGATTCTAAATGGATCTGCAATTGTTGAAGGTGTAATCGCTCAATACTGTCAACCGACGGAAATTGAATCCACCCTGCTCAAAAAAAATCTGCCATTACTGTCGGACTCGCCGAAAATCATTCAAGCCCTGCCGATCCAAGTGGTAGTTGACGCCCGGATGCTTAAGCACGATATCATGGAAAAAGCCTATGGTTCAGCTTATGTGGTGGGCCTGGGACCCGGTTTCACGGTTGGCAATAATTGCAACGTAATAATTGAGACCCAGCGCGGGCATAACCTGGGAAAAATCATCCGGAGAGGATCCGCTGCGCCAAATACAGGTATTCCCGGTGAACTGGGTGGTGAGACCAAAAAACGACTGGTAATCGCTCCGGCTGCCGGTAAGATCGAATGGCAAGTTGATTTTGGCGATATTGTGTCAGAAAATGAGCTGATCGGCACTGCCGCTAATGAGCATCGAATAACGGCACCATTGACAGGAATTGTTCGTGGGTTGATTTCACCCGTGGTTGCTGTGACTAAAGAACTTAAAATCGGCGATATCGACCCCCGGGGGAAAACCGTGGATGTTAACAGTATTTCGGACAAAGCCCGGTCCATTGGCCGGGGTGTGCTGGAAGCCATCCTGCAATTTTTACACAGATCCAACGACTGATCGATGGAAAAACAGATTTATAACGCCCTTGTTAATTTTGATTTTTCGCAGTCTGCGGTACTCTGTTCGCTGGTGGATTGGAAAGGCTCAGTTCCCCGGCGCGATTACCCGGTAATGCTGGTGCTCGAAGACGGCACGGCAATCGGCACCGTCGGTGGAGGCGGCATGGAACATCAGGTGATCGAAGCGGCGAAAAGTGTGCTGCAGACCCGTCAATCCATTTTGAATAATTATGATCTTAGCGGCACTTTGGCTGATGAGGCCAGCGGCATTTGCGGAGGCTTAACCAAAGTACTGATCGAGCCCTTTTCAAGCGCTGTCAAAAAATTCTTTATTACTGCTTTCGCACAAGACGGCAGGTTAAATAAATATCCGATAATGGTTCAAATTACTGACCAGGATCCGGCCATAATCAAGCGCAATATAATTGATGAATCCTTCGATCTCAATTCCTTGCCGACGCGCGTTCGGGATGCAATCGCGACGATTAAGGGCAATTGCAGATCACGCAGCGTGACCGTAAACGACCAGCATTATTTAATCCAGCAGGCTCTTTCCCGCCCCATCCTGCATATTTTTGGCGCTGGCCATGTTGCTAAAGCAGTGGCCGAACTGGCCAATTTCGTCGAACTGGACGTTCATGTGTATGACGACCGCACCAATCTGGCCACCAGTGATCGTTTCCCATTCGCACTCGGCATTAACACGTCAGCTATCGCAGATCTGCCAAAGCGAGTGCACATTCCTGAAGTTGATTTTGTGCTGATTGCCACTCGCGGACATCGCCACGATTTCGAATTGATGCGCTGGCTGTTGACCGAAAAACGCTCTTATCTGGGATTGATGAGCAGTCAGCGAAAATGGCAAATTTTGTCAGCAGCACTGCAGAAAGATGGTTTTACTAAAGCGCAACTACAGGCGGTTCATTCCCCTGTGGGATTGGACATCGCTTCTGAAACTGTACCGGAAATTGCCGTTAGTATCCTTTCTGAAATTATCCACTATTCCCGGACTGGAACGCGGACGCCGCAATCGTTATCATAACTTTGATAGGATTGAGCTGACCACTACCCGTTATTTCATTCCGACCACTCTTCCTGGATCGGTTGAAAAACCGGTGATTCCCATTCTCTGCCATATTCCAGGGAATCTTTCCAAGTAATTATTTTATTAGGATAAAAGTTGTAGATTTGTTAAATTTATAGGCTTACCTCGGTCAAAAATAGGAAGTTAAATGGCAGCAAATTCAAGAAGTGGCTCCGGCAATCGTGAACTAAGCCGGTACTTACAGGAAATCAGTAGATTCGAACCGTTACCACCCGCCCGCGAAGTTGAATTAACAATTCGTATCAAGAAGGGTGATGACCTGGCTAAGAAAGAATTAATCGAGGCTAATCTACGGTTCGTTGTATCTACAGCGAAAAAATACCAAGGTATGGGTCTGCAGCTGACAGATTTAATCAATGAAGGCAATATTGGCCTGATAAAAGCAGCCGGCAGATTTGATGAAACCCGTGGTTTTAAATTCATTTCCTATGCTGTATGGTGGATTAGACAATCCATTTTACAAGCCCTGGCAGAGCAGTCAAGGCTGGTAAGGTTACCTATGAACCGGGTCGGAATGATTACCAAGATTACCCGCACTGCGGAAAAACTGGAAGCAGAAATGGAACGGTCTCCTAAAGCTGATGAAATTGGTCGGCATCTGGAAATGACCGGTCATGAAATAGTTGATGCAATCCGTATTTCGCGTCGTGCTCAGTCTCTGGATAATCCTTTGCGTGAAGGTGAAGATGGCTCGTTGAAGGATATAATTCCTGACAGCAGTTATTTTTTACCTGACGAACCGATCATGTTTGAATCGCTCAAAGAAGAAATCCACGCCGCACTCTCTACTTTAACGGACAGGGAACAACAGATTCTGAAACTATATTTTGGAATCGATCGTGGTAAACCACTCACCCTGAACGAGATTGGCGAGGAATTCAACCTGACCCGCGAGCGTGTTCGGCAGATCAAGCAAAAAGCCATTCGGCGTTTGCAACACCGTTCCCGGCGTGAAGCACTGCGACCTTACCTTATATAGGAAATAAATCTATTGATAGAAGGCGTTTTACAACGTCGATAACAACTGAAAAGTCCCTGCAAAAAGCGGGGACTTTTCAATTAGTGCGCAACAACTTTTGACATAGATAGCTGATCTTTTAAATAAAGAAAACCCCGCTATAAAAACGGGATTACATACGATCTATAATATTCCGGTAAGCAGGTTTATTGATAGTTACAGTCAGGCCAGCAATTAAAATTCCATAATTTCTTTTTCTTTATTGTCCTGCACAATGCCCAAAGATTTAATATGTTCATCGGTATAATCCTGGATTTGTTGTTCGGACCGTTTTATTTCATCTTCGGAAATATGAAATTCATCCTTGGCTTCTTTTAACTGATGAATGGCATCGCGTCTGACATTACGGATAGCTATCCGCCCGTCTTCAATCAGATTATGAATATATTTAATCAATTCTTTACGGCGATCTTCAGAAAGAGGCGGAATCGGTATCAGTACATTAGTACCATTATTACTCGGTGTCAGACCGATGTTACTTTCCAATATGGCTTTCTCAATCAACGGAATGAGTGTTTTTTCATAGGGCTGAATCGAAATCAGCCGGGCTTCTGGAACGGAAACATTGGCCAATTGCTGCAAAGGTGTTTTCTGACCATAATAATCGATCATGATTGAGTCCAGCAACTCCGGATTGGCCCGTCCGGTACGGACTCGGTTTACTTCGGTTTGGGCATGGACTACGGCTTGATCCATTCGATGCTGAGTGTCCTGTTGAATATCATCTATCATCTGTCACTCCTTCACAATAGTCCCGATTGGTTCTCCTAAAACCACTTTTTTAAGATCACCTTGCTTATGGATATTAAATACGATGATTGGTATTGAATTTTCTTTGCAAAGGGTCATAGCAGTCAAATCCATAACGCGCAGGTTGTCTGAAATTACCTTGCTGAAAGTAATTTCCGAATACTTTTTAGCATCCGTATGGACAACAGGATCTTTATCATAGACACCATCAACCTTTGTGCCTTTCAGGACAACTTCGGCCTTCAACTCCGCTGCACGTAAGGCGGCGGCTGAGTCGGTTGTAAAATAAGGATTGCCGGTGCCACCGGCGATAATGACAATTTCCCTTTTATTCACTAACTCCAGAGCTTGATAGCGAACATAGGGTTCAATAATTCGGGAAATATTCACGGCAGACATGGCAGTTGCGGAACAACCTGCCTGGCTCAAGGCTTGCTGAAATGCGATTGCATTCATTACCGTACCAAGCATTCCGAGATTATCTCCTGTTACTCTGTCCATACCCTGGACAGATAATTTTATGCCACGGAATATATTGCCAGCCCCTATTATAATACCCAGGCCGATCCCCAGATTATAAATGGATTTAACTTCCTTAACCAGCCTGGAAATACTGTTATTATCTATTCCAAAACCTTGTTCACCGGCGAGTATTTCGCCACTTAATTTGAGTATTAGACGCCTGTAAACAGGGTTCGACATTACAGAAAACTACCTAACTATTGTTATTAGTTCCAACCTCCCCGATTTCAAAACGGGTGAAACGGTTAACCTCGATTTTTTCACCTAACTTAGCAACAGCTTGTGTCATAAGGTCATTGACTTTTTTATCGGGATCCTTAATAAATGGCTGTTCCATAAGGCAGTTCTCCTGATAAAATTTATCTAAGCGACCGGTAACAATTTTTTCCAGGATATGCGCTGGTTTTCGGGAGTTTTCAGCTTGAGCCAGATATATATCTTTTTCCCGGGAAATTACATCGTTACTGATACCATCACGATTAATAGCAATTGGATTGGTTGCTGCAATCTGCATCGCAATATTTTTGGATAATTTAATAAAGTCATCCGTCTTCGCCACAAAGTCAGTTTCACAACCAATTTCAACGAGAACACCAAGGCGTCCACCGGGATGAATATAGGAAAACACCAGGCCATCCTTGGCAACACGAACGCCTTTTTTATCAGCCTTCGCAATCCCGGACTTGCGTAAATTTTCAATTGCCTTTTTGATATCACCTTTAGCATCCTGTAAGGCGCGTTTACAATCCATCATACCAGCGCCGGTCTTTTCGCGTAATTCTTTCACCTGTTTTGCATCAATATTCATATCACTTTACTCTTTAGCTTTACTCGCGGGTACTTTTTTTTCAGCAGGTTGTTTGGTCTTGGGTGTAGGTTTTACTTTCTTAACAGCCTTAATAGGTTTAGCGGTGGTCTTCACTTTAACTGCTTTTTTCGCGGCCGTTTTGGTTACTGGCTTTTTGGCTGCGGGTTTCGGACGCGAAGTTTTCTTAGCAGGGGATTTGGTAACTTTTTTAAGCTTTTCATCCGCAGTTTCAGGTGACTTTTCGAGTGCCTTCACAGGTTTAGTTTCTGGCTTGGGTTCGGACTTAGCCGGTTTAGCAACCACCTTGTCTAATTTTTTGGCAGGCTTTTCTTCCGCAGTTTCAGGTGACTTTTCGAATGCCTTCACAGGTTTAGTTTCTGGTTTGGGTTCGGACTTGGCCGGTTTAGCAACCACCTTGTCTAATTTTTTGACAGGCTTTTCTTCCGCTTCCGGAGCACCAGCTTCAGCAGACTGTCCGGTTTGTTCAGCTTTTTCGGTTTCTTCTGCTTGCTTCGCCTGTTCAGCTAACTTTGCTTGTTCCGCCTGTTCAGCTCTGGCAGCTTCTGCGGCTTGCTTGGCATCGTTGGCAGCTTGAATCTTTTCCTTACGAGCATCAATAATTACTTCAGCAACGCTGGCTATTATTAATTGAATCGTCCGGATGGAATCATCATTGGCGGGAATCGGGAAATCAATCAGAGTGGGATCGGAATTAGTATCAACCATCCCAACCACCGGAATTTCCAAACGACGCGCCTCTGCTACAGCGGTACTTTCATAGTCGGAATCAACAACAATCAGGGCATCCGGCAAGCGTTTCATATCTTTGATACCACGATGTTGGTCGGCCAGTTTAATCCGTTCGCGATTAAGCATCTGAATTTCTTTTTTGGTCAGGTTTTCATAAATACTAGAACCTTCTTTTTCCAGCATATGCAGGCGCTTGATACTCTTCTTGATGGTCATGAAGTTTGTTAAAGTACCACCCAGCCAGCGCTCCACAACATAAAACATGCCGCAGCGATCAGCTTCCTGCTGTATAATATCACGAGCCTGTTTTTTTGTGCCAATAAAAAGTACTTCTCCGCTTCGATCAACTATTCCTTTAATGAAAGCAGCCGCTATTTCAAACTGATGAACCGTTTCATCCAGATTGATAATATGGATACCGTTTTTTTCCATTAAAATAAATGGTTTGAACTTGGGGTTCCATTTTCTGGTCACATGACCAAAATGAGCACCGATGCTCAATAAATCGTCGAAATTTATACCAGTCATATATTCTATCGTTTTGAGAATTGAAATCTTTTACGGGCTCCGGGCTGTCCGTATTTCTTGCGTTCGACCTGCCGTGAGTCTCGGGTCAACAGACCGGCTTTTTTCAAGACAGGTCTGAAATCGCTGTTAATCTGCAATAGGGCGCGGGCAATCCCCAATCGGATTGCTCCGGCCTGTCCGGTCAGACCACCACCATTGACATTCACTGAAATATCATAAGCATTATTCTGCTCAACCGCATCTAACGGTTCCAGTACAATTTTGCTGATAGTATCCCGGCTCAGGTATTCCTTGTAAGGATTGCCATTAACCAGAATATTACCCTTCCCTGGCATAAGCAAAACGCGTGCTACCGCCCGTTTACGACGTCCAGTAGCTTGATATACTGCTTTTGTCATCTAAATATCCAATACTTTGGGAGTTTGGGCACGATGGGGATGATCCGCACCGGCATAGACTTTCAGATGACCAAGCATCTTACGACCCAACCGATTATGCGGCAACATACCCTTTACAGCATTGATAACAATCCGTTCAGGGTGTGAACGACGTAGCTGTTGTACATCGATTACTGTGACACCACCGGGATAGCCGGAGTGCCTGAAATAGGTTTTTAAATTTTCCTTGTTGCCACTGAGGCGAATTTTTTCAGCGTTAATCACGATAACATGATCACCCATATCCATGTTGGGACTGAAATTCACCTTATGCTTACCACGCAAAATCTGGGCGATCCGGCTGGCAAACCTTCCTAAAATACGACCGTCGGCATCAGCGACTAACCACTGTCTTTCGATATCGTGTGCTGAGATTGTCTTTGTTTTCATTTTTTCCACTTCGAAAATAGCTGCCGAAAATAGAATCCAACAGATTATCAAGGCAACTGATATTCTTCAGATTATTCCATGCTAAGCACATGATCGACTAATCAGGCTGCCCTCATCCTAATAATGTCCATTCAAAGATTTTTAGCAATCACTCCCTTGTTGATTGTAATCCGCGTTTTCCCGATCAGTTGGTGGCCGACATAGGGAGAATTAGCTGATTTTGAATGGATATCGGAAGCTTGAAAAGTATATTTCAATTCAGGATCAAAAATCGTCAGTTCGGCTTTTTTACCAGCTTGCAGCAGATCATCATCAAAGCCCATAATCCGGCGCGGTTGAACCGTCAGCAATTGCACCAGTTTTTCCAGTGGCAAACCCGCTTCCTGTACCAGCACGCGATTTACGGCACCAAAGCAGCTTTCCAGCCCAATCATTCCGAAGGGCGCCAAATCGAAAGTTCCCTCCTTCTCTTCGATGGTGTGGGGGGCATGATCGGTGGCAATACAATCAAAGATACCATCCAGTACCGCTTGGATAAGTCCCTGACGGTCGGTTTCACTACGGATCGGCGGCGCTACCTTCAAATTAGTATCGAATGATTTAAGGGCTTCATCATTGAAAAAAAGATGATGAGGAGTTACTTCAGCGGTAATATTTTTCGATTTTGCTTTCAACCTACGAATAAGATCCGCGGCACCAGCAGTTGAAACATGGGGCACATGTAGCTTTGAGCCGGTCAACACCACCAATTCCAGATCACGGTGTATCATTGTGATTTCAGATAAAGCCGGATTACCCGGCAGACCGAGGTGCGTGGAAACACGGCCTTCATTCATCAAGCCGTCATTACGTAAAGTGATATCCTCGGCATGGTTGATCACCGGAACGTCGAACATCCCGGCATATTCCAGTGCCATGCGCATCACGCTACCATTAGAGATTGGTAAACCATCATCACTGAAAGCCACCGCACCCGCTTCCAGCAGTCCGCCCATTTCGGTCAATTCGAATCCTTTCTGCTGTTGGGTGACGGCGCCAATGGGGTGAATATGCACCGGTAAATCAGCGGCTTTTTCAACGATATTGCCCACCATTTCTGGTGTATCGATGGGCGGATTAGTATTGGGCATCACGCACACCCTGGTGAAACCACCGGCCAGGGCGGCTAGGCTGCCAGATGCCAAAGTTTCCTTATCTTCGCGACCCGGTTCCCTGAAATGAACGTGCAGATCGCAAAAACCGGCCGTAATTATTAGACCGTTACAATCTATTTTGGTG
>DAOWAH010000283.1 GCA_030634675.1 Fidelibacterota bacterium | reverse complement strand
TATTTTTTCTTTTGCTCACCATTGCCGCTCTTACTTCAGCAATATCACTGCTGGAAGTAGTGGTTGCCTACTTTGTGGATGAACGGGGCTGGTCACGGCATTGGGCTGTCCTGGTTTTTGGATTAGTACTGATTCTGGTAGGTGTCCCTTCAGCCCTCAGTTTTAACCTGCTGGCGGATTGGAAGCTGTTTGGTAAAACCTATTTCGATCTGGCGGATTTTTTAGCATCTAATATCCTGTTACCCCTGGGTGGGTTGGCCATCGCGGTCTTTGTGGCCTGGATCTGGGGTTTGGATAAAGTTCTGGTACAACTCAAGTCAGGAGCAGAAGACTTGTTCGATCTTTTCCCCAATCGCATAAAACTACTGACATTTTTCCTGAAGTACGTATCACCTGTTCTGATATTTCTGGTACTCTTAAACTCAATCGGGTTATTACCGATGATAATTTCCTGGTTTTCCAACTAGTTCAAGGATAAATAATTGTGATTATTTCCCGTCTGATTCCGTCTGATACAAAACGTTACGAAAAAGCCCGGGCCTGGGTTTCAAATCTGGATTGGCTATTCTTAGTGCGCTGGGAGTTGTTTTTTGGTCTCTGGGCTATACTCTTGTCAGGTTTCAGCTTAGCTGTTATGCAGGATGATCGTTACCTTTACTGGTACACCGAACTAGGTCTGCAAGCAACTTTGATGTTTACCGGATTTACCTTGGTATTAGCCGGTTTATTCGGGTTCTGCAGCCTCAGAAAAATCGAAGATACGGATTTGATTCCACCGTGGATATCAAAACTATTGTGGTGTTTCGCTGCGGTCGGACTGATCTGCTTAGTTTTTGCAAAACCGCTGATTCTGATTCCGGTGACCCTGATTGTATTATTACTGGGACCATTGACCGGGTATCGTCCCCTGGATCTGAGCCAGCGATCGTTGGTACAAATACCAATCTATTTTGCACTGGTCTATCTGCTGTTTCTTACGGGCTGGTTTTTTAAAGGGGGTCAATTAATTACCGGTTTTTGGATCGGATTTCCATATAGCTTGGGCTTCATGGCGCTATTCATCGTGTATCGGATTCCAATTGAGTATACCAGTAACAATTTACCTGTAAAACTGCCCGACAACCGGCAACGAATCCCGTTGTTAATTCTGGCGTTTGTTTTGGTTTTGGCTGCCACGATCCTGGGGTATTGGAATGACGATCCGGTAATCAGCACTGCTGCTTGCGTTTACCTGCCGTTTTTATTGGTTGCTCTGGTTTTCCCGCCTCATTATCGGCACATCCTGCGCTGCCGGATATACCCGGTTTTTATCCTGACTATGCTGGTGGCGGTGCGCTATCCCTGGTTTTTATTAGCGCTTGGTTTAAATTTTTGGATACTGCGCAGCTATACCTATTTACGCTACGGTTTTCAGGTACCTACTTTCCGGGTTGATTATGATTGATATTGCCGAGGGGCAATGTGATTTTTGCGGGGCCTGTGTGGCTATTTGCCCCGTTGATTGCATCGAATTGCAGGAAGCTCTGATCCGAATCGATCAATTAATTTGTACTGATTGTGAATTATGTGTGTTTGTTTGCCCGATTGAGGTATTAAGTCATGTGGATGAATAATAAGTACGATGTAATTGTAGTTGGCGGTGGACCGGCCGGGTCGACTTTTGCTTATCATGCTGCAATGGGCGGTCTTACTATATTAGTCCTGGAAAAAGATCGTGATATCGGCATGCCGGTTCGTTGCGGAGAGGCCGTTAGTGATGCCGGTCTGCGTATATTTCATGAGCCGCAAGCCCGCTGGATCAGAGCGACCATCGACCGGATCAAATTGGTCGCACCGAATAATACTGAAATCGAATTTGATCTTCAGGAAAAAGGCTATATTCTTGACCGGCGAGTTTTCGATTATGATCTGGCTTACCTCGCAGCCGAGCAGGGTGCGGAAATTGTGACCAAAGCTTATGTTAACGGTCTGATTATTGAAAATGACCAGGTTTGCGGCGTTACCGGACAGTGCCTCGGTAAGTTGTTTAAAGTTCGTGCGAATATAATAATAGGTGCTGATGGTGTCGAAAGCCGGGTAGGGCGCTGGGCCGGTATCCACACCCAATTAAAGTTGAAAGATATGGAATCGGCCATCCAGAAAACGATTGGTGGGGTCGATCTAAATGAGCGTACTTTTGAGTTTTATCTATCCCGGAAGTGGGCGCCCGGTGGATATATCTGGGTGTTTCCCAAAGGTCCGCATTCAGCCAATGTGGGGCTGGGAATATCGGGAATCTATGCCAGGGAGGGCAAAGCAGCTCACCGTTTTCTATCTGAATTCCTGGAACGCCGTTTTCCCAACTGCTCAGTATTAACCACCGTTGCTGGTGGTGTCCCGGTAGCTAAAACCCTGAAGCAGCTCACCGCGGATGGTTTGATGCTGATTGGTGATGCGGCCCATACTGTTAATCCAATGACCGGTGGTGGAATTATATCCGGTATGCGTAGTGGACAATTGGCGGCAGAGGTAGCAGTAGCAGTACTAAAAGCCGGTAAATCACCGCTGAAATCAAATCTAGTAGCTTACGAGCGTAATTGGCATAAGCTGGGCGGTAAAAACCACGAACGATTCTATCGACTAAAGGAGGCTATCTTCAAGTTTACTGACGCTGATTTGAACCGCATTGCCGACGGAATCGCCCGAGTACCGGCCAATGAACGCACATTAACAAAATTGTTCTCGATAGCGGTCAAGAAAAAACCGACTTTATTAATTGATGTTGCACGGGTTTTTACTGGAATATAATGAAACGTAAAGAATTACTCGAAGCCCTGGATCTGGGAACTTTTATTGCTTTTGATTTTGAGACCACCGGATTAAGCCCTGAAAATGATCGCCTGATAGAAATTGCCGCAATCCGGTTTGTCGGCGGGGAGGCTCAGGATAAATTCGTTACCCTGGTAAATCCCGGTCAGGATATTTCCCCGGAGATTGCCGATATTACGGGCATCACCAATAAAATGGTTAAAGATGCACCCACGGAAGATAAAATTGTTGATGATTTTCTGGCCTTTCTTGGTAAGGC
>DAOWAH010000035.1 GCA_030634675.1 Fidelibacterota bacterium | reverse complement strand
CCGGTAGCCCATTATCCTCAACCCTTGTTTTTCCCATCCTAAATTGCCTAACTTCCCGCCGATATTCAATTTTAATAGGGATAAATATGGACATAAGTACTGCCATCGGATTGTTATTAGGCATTGGATTAATTGGCCAGGGAATTGTTTTTGGTCATGGCCAGTTGATGTGGTTCATGAATCCACCGGCTGTCGGCATTGTATTGGGGGGCACGCTGGCCGCGACGTTAGTCAATTATTCTTTCAGTAATGTGCTGCAAGTATTCAAAGTCACAAAAATCATTTTTGGCAGCCAGAAATGGGGCTACCAAGTAATGATCAATTCGTTAGTCGAAAAAGCCGAAAAAGCACGCAAGACCGGCATTATGTCCCTGGAATCGGATCTGAATACTATCCAGGAAAAATTCCTGCGTAATGGAATTGAGCTGGCTATCAACGAGCGGGATGCCAACCGGCTGCGTAATTTTCTGTCCCTGGAATTGAGCAATATTCGTCAGCGTCACGCCGTAGCTCAGGAAATATTCTTTTATATGGGCGCTTACGCCCCTGCTTTTGGTATGTTGGGTACGGTTATGGGCTTGATCGTCATGATGAATAATTTCTCCGGTGGCGGTGATGGCGGCGCGATCGGTGGCATCGACTTCGACGTAGCTTCCAAGTTTGCCGAATTACTGGGCGGAATGGGGCTGGCCCTGATCACTACTTTTTACGGTGTGCTGCTGGCCAACCTGGTGTTCTTACCAATCGGCGGTAAGCTGAAGCGTAAATCGGAAGAAGAAATCATGATGAAAAATATCATGGTAGAAGGAATCATTGGCATCCATGCCAAGGATCACCCGATCCTGCTCCGTGAGAAGCTGATGACCTTTGTTCCCCAGAGTAAACGCACTAAAGCATAAAAGTCATGGAACGACGTGGTGTATCACAGTCCGAGGCCCGGGCAAAGAGTACTTCCTGGGCGATAACCTATGGCGATATGGTTACCCTGCTGCTGACTTTTTTCATTCTGTTGCTGGTGATCATGAACGATGCCGAAAAACATATCGACCGGGTGATCAACATGTTGCTGGATGAAAGCTACGAGGAATTAGCCGAAAATGTTACTTCATCTTACGTTATGGTAGAGCGGGTCACCAAAGGTGTTAAAATAACTCTGGCCAGTGGCCGGTTGTTTAAGTCCATGGATGCGGAAGTCCAAACGGCGGTTTATCCGCTGTTGCAGCAGATCAGCGGCATCATCAACATATCCCGGGTGGTGCGGGTCCACGATGACCCGAACCTGGGGAAATTTATAGAATCGGTTGAGCAAGCTGGTAAGCAATTGAATATCGAGATTCGGTGTGAGGGGCATACCGATGATGAAAGACTGCCTGTTGGAGCCAGATATGAAAGTAACTGGGATTTATCCACGGCCAGAGCCCTGAATATTGTAAAATTGCTGAGTCTGTTTGCTGGAATCCCGCAGGAAAAATTCTCGGCCATGGGATATGGTGAATTCCGACCGGTGGTAATGAATATCGATGCTGTGTCGCGCTCTAAAAACCGGCGGGTGGAAATTTATCTGGACGCCTTTATCACAATTCCTACCGTCACTAACTAATAAGCAAGAGTCAGCAATGAAACGACTATTTACAATTCTTACCGGTATATTACTGTCTTCAATCCTGTTGGCGCAGGAAACAGAAGTCATTAAAAAAGCACCCATTTATTTAAAACCGGGCCAGGAAAAACATATTGTTGGTCAGCTTTTTCCGGGCGCGACAGTGACCAAATTAAAGAAAGACAAGACTGGTAAATATATTAAGGCCACAGTCGAGTTTTATATTCCCATGGAATTTTTACTCGAGGGGCGTGTTTCCAAAAAGATCGGCGAACGACAGATTGCTGATAATGCTGTCTACAAATTGTCCAGCGCTAAACGGACCGGTAATTCTGTGTATATCAGTTTGCAAATCAAAAATACCAGCGCCAAAAACCTGGATTTCGCACCAATGATGCTGCTCAAGTTAACCGGCAAGGGAAAAATCAGCGGCGAATTAAATCCGTTTAAAGGTAGTAACCAAGGGTTGGCAATGATTCCCCCTAATGGAGTCATTACGGCCGACTTGTATTACGATTTTAAAACTACTCCGAAAAATGTGGAATTGATGTGCACGGCCAAACCGGGCGGTGATCGGGTATACTACCTGCTGGGGTTTTAGAGGTAAGAGCAGAGAGCACTGAGCAGGGAGCAGAGGAGATGAGGAGCGGGGGGAGAGAGGTTGTTACCGACTATCCGGGTGTTTATTATAGCTGCTTAATCCAGAACCCCAACCTGCGTCCTATTGCTGCGCTCCAGGAACTTCGGTTGGCAGGCACAACCTGCGCCAAGGCTTCAGTTGGCAAGTACAACCTATAACCTATAACTTAGAACTCAGAACCTTTCCCCTTGTTTTGTTGGGTCGTGTCAATCACCTTAAATACTTTTTCACCTTTTCTCGCCATCCGATAGCGTTCCCGGGCCAGGCGCTCGATATATTCAAAATCATTTTCCAGTAGTTGTTTTTTCCCTTCCAGTCTGATCCGCTCGGTACGCAGGTGTTCGATCTCCCTTTTTATCTGTTCACGCTCGTTACGCACGCGATATAGTTGGTATAAGCCATGATCGCCGAAAAAGAAGATAATTAGGAGAATAACAGCGCTTGTAATCAGGATACCTCGAATAATAAGTTGTTGCTTGGCGCTTTTATCCTTACTGATACGCCGCACCGGGCGCCGTCGATAATACCGGCTTTTAGCCATCAATTTTTACCCAGAACCTCCATACCGGGAAAACGAGCTTTATTGCCTAAAACTTCTTCGATTCTCAGTAATTGATTGTATTTACAAATACGGTCGGTACGGGAGGCCGAGCCGGTCTTAATTTGTCCAACGTTGGTAGCAACGGCAAAATCGGCAATGAACGTGTCTTCCGTTTCACCTGAACGATGGGAGATCACAGCACCCAGCCCATTTTTACGAGCCAGTTTTATAGCAGCTAAAGTTTCGGTTACCGAACCGATCTGGTTCAGTTTGATCAGGATTGAATTGATCGATTGTTCGTCGATGGCCCGCTGCAGGCGGGTAATGTTGGTCACAGTCAGGTCGTCACCCACAATCTGGATTTTGGAACCAAGTTCAGCGTTTAAAATCTGCCAACCTTCCCAATCGTCCTCGGCCAGGCCGTCCTCAATCGATATTATGGGATATTTTTCGACTAATGTTTTCAGATAATCTACCATTTCTGATGAGGTAAGTGTACGACCTTCCGATGCCAGGTTGTATTTGCCAGCGCTATAGAATTCGCTGGCAGCAGGATCCAAGGCTATGAATAAATCTTTACCGATTTTGTAACCGGTTTTATCCGCTGCTTCCAGAATTATTTCAACAGCCTCTTCGTTACTGCGTAGATTGGGAGCAAAGCCGCCTTCATCGCCAACGGCTGTATTGAGCCCCTTAGATTTTAACACACTTTTTAGCTGGTGAAATGTTTCCGTGCCCATGCGCAAGGCTGCGGAGAATGAATCGGCACCCACCGGGAAGATCATAAATTCCTGGATGTCGACATTATTATCGGCGTGACTGCCGCCATTGATGATATTCATCATCGGGATGGGCAACCGGTTTGCACTCCCGTCGGATAAATATTCAAACAGGGCTATTTTTTGACTGACCGCCGCCGCCCGCGCAACCGCCATGGACACGCCCAGGATGGCATTGGCACCCAGTTTGGATTTATTGGGTGTTCCATCCAACTCGATCATGATATTATCCAAATCGGTTTGTTTCAAAGCTGGTAATCCCTGTACACGGTTGGCGATAACAGTATTTACATTCGCAACCGCCCGTGTAACGCCTTTTCCAAGAAAACGAGCCTTATCTCCATCCCGTAACTCAACGGCCTCGTGCTCGCCGGTGGAAGCTCCGGAGGGAACTGCCGCCCTTCCGACACTGCCGTCACTTAGAATGGCATCAACTTCAATGGTGGGATTCCCGCGGGAATCAAGGATTTCTCGCGCATGAATATTACTGATAGAAACTTGTGACATATTTTATTCCTATTAAATGTGGTCTAATTTACTCAGCCGGCCATTTTAACGGCAATTTTGAACTATGAATTGCTTGATATTTAACAACCCAGTAATTTCCCGCCAATATGTCGATTTCTATCCAGCGCTTTAAACCGGAATTTTCAAAACATTGGGATAACTTAGTCTGGGAAGCCAATAATGGGACATTGTTTCATACACGGCGCTTTTTAAGTTATCATCCAAATGATCGATTTACCGATCACAGTCTGGTATTTCACAAAAAAGATCAACCATTCGTCCTTTTTCCCGCCGCTGAGATTGATGACGATGATAAACGCCGATTGGTTTCACATTGTGGAGCATCATTTGGATCTTTTGTTGTACCGGAAGACCTGTCCTTTGCCGATTCATACGGTCTTGTTGAGTGTTTGATAGACTATTGCCAGAGAAATGATATACGGGGTATTCGATTGACATTGCCGCCAACGATCTACAACCGACGCTTGTCCAATTATATTGATTTTGCTTTAATCCGGCATGGTTTTGAATACCAGAAACGCGAAGTATCTAGCATTCTTTTTCTTGAAAAGAATATTGAATCCAATCTCGCTAAATTTCGATCTTCCCATCGACGGGCGGTGAACAAGGCCAGAAAATCCGGCGTGGCGATTTGTCAAACTGATGATTATGCTTCTTTTTATCGGATTCTGAAAAATAATTTAAAAATTCGCCACGGTGTACAGCCCACCCACACGCTTGATGAATTGCTAAGATTAAAAGAGCTGTTTCCAGATCGGATCAATTTATTCGGAGCCTATGTCAACGATATAATGATCGCCGGGGTGGTGAACTTCATTGTTAACGCTGACGTTGTCCTGGCTTTTTATATCAGCCACGATGATGAATTTCAAGAATACCGCAGTGTTAATCTACTGTTTTGTACAATATTCAAGTGGGCTATCGCCGAGCGCTACAAGGTCTTCGATTTTGGCATTTTTACGGTGAATGAAGAACCTAATTTCGGTTTGGCACGCTTTAAGGAGAATTTTGGCGCCAGCGGTATGTTCCGGGATACTATGGAATTAATGCTTTAAACACCATGACATAAAGACAGCAAAGAAAACCGAAAAACAAAATTTACGGCAGAAAACAGGGAGTGATAGAAAATAGTCAATCGTAAATTTTTCTCATGACCTGATGACCAATGACAATAATTGACCGGATATTACCCAGCACCAAGAACTCAGAACTCAAAACGAAGCATGCATTCCCGAATCAAAGCATTATCACTGCAGACCCTAATTTACGGTACCGGCCACATCCTGGCGCGGCTGGTTACCTTCCTGTTGCTGCCCCTGTACACCAATGTTTTTTCGCCGGATGAATATGCCGTGGTATCGCTGGCCTACCTGTTCATGGGATTTATGGCGGTGGTACTCCACTATGGACTGGATGCCGCCCTGATGAAACATTATATTCCGGCCGGTACGAAGGACCGCAAGCGGTTTCTGACCAGCGCCTACCTGTCATTTGTTCTGAGCGCCATTGCCTTTGCGATCGTAATGATCATTCTGCGCCGCCACTTGTCGGTGCTGCTGCTGGGGGTTAATACACCGAAGTATATTTCCTATATCGGCCTGATCCTCATGCTGGACATCCTCTGGTCGGTGCCGATGCTGCTGCTGCGGTCGGAGCAGAAACCACTGGTTTTCATTACCTTCAGTCTGCTGAATGTGATCCTTTCCCTGGGCCTGAACTTGCTGCTGGTCCTGAAATTCCGGTTGGGTGTGGACGGTGTGCTGATCAGCAATATATGGACCTCCCTGATCATCTTCCTTTTGACCCTACCAGTGGTGATCCGCCGGATCGATGTGCGACTGATATCGTTGACCGCCTGGAAGCAGTTGATGCGCTTTGGCCTACCCTTCCTGCCCTCGGGAATCTTTGCCATGATCATGGAAATGACTGGCCGTTACCTGCTGAAATTTATGACCGACATGGAGACGTTGGGGATTTACAGCGCCGGCTACAAGCTGGGCATGTTGATGCTACTGGCGGTAATGGGTTTCAATATGGCTTGGCAGCCCTTCTTCCTGCGGGAAGGTGACAGCGCCGAAAAACGCAAGCTATATACGCGCGTCGCTTCCTATGTCCTGGCTCTGCTGGGATTTGTGTGGGTCTTCCTGTTCCTGTGGGCCGATAGAATCGTGCGTTTCCCGGTAGGGGGAACAACGTTTTACGGCTCCGAATTCTGGTCATCAACAACGATTGTACCCTTTATCGCCCTGGGTTACCTGTTCCATGCCTTCTACCTGCTGCAGTTGCCGGGACCATTTCTGACCGAAAAATCACACTGGGTGGCTTACACGCGTGGGGCCGGAGCGCTGGTGACTATCATATTGAATTTAATTTTTATACCATTCTGGGGCGCTATGGGTGCCGCTCTGGCAATGTGCCTGTCCTTCCTGTTTATGGCTGGCTTCATGCTAGTGGTAAACCGCCGGATTTATCCTATGCCGCTGGAATGGCTGCGGCTGGTACGGGTCGCTGTGGTGCTGATTATCGTGGTAGTTCTGGACGCCTGGCTACCCCAGCGCTGGTTTATCGCTGGCGGCATCACCCTGGCCTATCCGGTTCTGTTGATTATTTCGGGCTTTATTAAATCCAGTGAATGGGGCCGATTAAAAAATAAATTATTTAAAATTTCCGGATCGTAACAACGTCTACCGGAACTTTCTCTACCAACAAGGGGGACAGCCAGCTAAATATTATTCAATAAATCAGTGTACTGTTTAATATAATTAGCGGTGCCAAAACGTTCAATGGTGGTCTGTCGGATGAGTGCCGGATCGAAGTTTTGGTATTCATCTATCATCCGTTCCAGACCCCGCTGTATAGCTACCGGATCATCTTTATCTACCAGCAGGCCGGTTGTATCAGTGACGATGTCCTCTGGACCGCCACAGCGCGTGGCAATCACCGGCAATCCGCAGGCCATCGCCTCAATCAGGGCCACACCAAAAGTTTCTACTGTACTAGTTAACACCAAAGCATGACAATGTTTGAGAATCCGATGCAGTTCAGCCTGGGGTTGGTATCCCACCAGTGTAATTTGCTGTTCTAGTTGGCGGTATTTTATTAGTTTTCTCAAGCGATTTCTTTCAGGACCATCACCGATGATAACTAGACGGGTGTCGGGTCGGATAAATTTTAATTGGGCAAATGCTTTGATTAATAGATCGATACGCTTTTCCGGTCTGAACAGGGCAGTGGTTACAAATGTGAATGTTGTCGGGTCGGAGGTATTTAGATCGGGTTGGAAAATCTCCGTATCAACCGGATTGGCAATAATATGTATTTTTTCCTTAAACTGGGGAAAATTCAGGGCGATCCCCTTTTTTAGTGCCGAGCTGGTGGCAACGATACGCGCTGCTGAGCGATATGTTTTAATAATCGCAGTATTCTGGAAAGCCGTAAAGCTGCCCGGAGTTAAAAATTCTTTCAGGTGCTCGCTTACCACAAAAGGAATTCGTTCTTGTTCCAGCCGATCTGCCAGGGCGGTACCGGCCCATAAACTTGAATTAATAACCGCCACATCAGGCTTTCCGCGCTCGGCTACTGCCAGATCCCATAGTCGTAATAATTGCCGGCAGTAATAATAAAAAAAACGTCGCTGAATTTTTGGCCAGGGATTAACGGTTTCGAAACGGTAAGTAGTTAATCCGTCATCATTTTCAGGATTTGCATGCCGACGTTTCAATTGTCTGTAACGGAAATAATGGCGCAAACTGTGAATGTGGGCGGTGATAACCGTTACTTCATGTCCACCGGTTTGCAGTATCTGGGCTCGGTCAGCGAAAAAACTACCGCTTTCAGGATGCAGAGTAGTGGGATACCAGGAAGGGACAATAAACAATTTCATAATATAATTGTCAATATCCGCATCAGATTTTATTCCCTGTTCTGATCATTCGGTGATAAATTACTTAATCACACTACGAACCCACAAAATATTTATCGAATAATATTGTCTGATAGCTCCGAATGAAACCTGATAATTATTGTCACCTGACAATCCAGTCCCATCCCGCGGAAGAGCGGATTATAAAGGAAACTCGGATTTTGCGAACGAGTTGTTCTCAGATTATTATTGCACCGGGTGATGGCGGAGAGATCGTTCGGGATGGAGTTCGAATCATTCCCTATCAGTATCGATCACCGCTAAAGAGCGTGTTCACAAGTTATTATATAGCTTTAAAAATGCGTGCGCGCGTATATCACCTCCATGACCCGGAATTATTGATCTTAGGTTGGTGTTTTCGGCTAATTACCAGTGGGGCTGTTATTTATGATGCGCATCGTCCTACGTTCCATTATTTCCTGTGGAAATTTGGGCCAGCAGGTTTTCGACTTCGATTAAAAGCAGCGCTTTTGAAACTAATCGAGACGATTGGCGTCATTTTCATTGATGGCTTAATCATGGCGGCACCTCAATCAAAAAAAGGGATTGGCCGCTTTTGTCACCGGAAGATTGTCATTCATGATTTCCCAGAGATTGAAAGCACTAAAATTCAATATCCTTTGTCACCTGGTAAGGCACTTATTTACCGTGGTTTAATGGAGAAACCGGCTGACCTCAATTTAATCCTGGAAACTTTTTTCCATGTGCATTTAGTATTACCAGAGACGCGTCTGGTGCTGGCCTGTCCGGTTCCGGATGGCTTTGATCCGGTATTAGCCGGGCGATTGCATGAAATAAAGCTGGAACAGCAAGTGATTGTTGCTGATAAGACGGGCTGGAAACAATTATGCCGGCAAAGAACCATTGGCTTAGCAACCCCCAATACTAACGAATATTTTCAGCGCAGTGAACAATCTGAAATATATGAATATCTGGCGTTGGGAATACCGGTTATCTGTGGCAGGACAGCTTTTACCGAAAAGATTGTTGCTGAAAAAGAAACTGGAATTGTGCTGAAGAACTTGACTCCTTTGAATATCAGTGAAACCGTTATAAAACTGTTTTCTGATGAACGATTATCATCCCAAATGAGTATCAATGCTCAACATATTTATAAAAATGATTGTTGTTGGGAAAAGAATGTGGTTGAATTGAATGACTTTTTTAATGGTATGTTTCCGCGATGAAAATTCTGTATATAGCACCTGAAAACACGGTAGGGACGCTAAATTTATGGCAAAAGGCACATGAAGCGCGGGGCAATGAATGCCGGTTTGTAACCCTGTATCGGGCTAAGCATGATTATGATCCCGGGTTGTGCTTAAATCTGCCGCTGGTAAAAGCTAATCAATTTTATATGGGCGCCAGACACTGGTATTACCAGCGTTTTCGCGGTGAAATGGGTGACTACGCCGAGCGGGAGGGGTACCCACCGGTATGGAAGCCCAATTTTGGACTAGAGCAAACGTATTTTCAGTTTCGGGACTGGTTGTGGCATTTCAAGGTTGAGCCGGTAATTGCACAGAATGGATTACTAGATTATGATATTATCCATTTGGAATGGGGTCTGGAATTTTATCGTGACGGCCGCTTTGTTCGTCGTTTACATGAACTTGGTAAATCGATAGTGTGCACCTATCATGGTCAAGATCTGCGGACCAGGGGAGTGATTCCGGCCATTGATTCCAGCAGCGGATTGAATGTTACCAGCGAGTTGGATCTGCTGAGTAAACACCCCAACATAAACTATTTATTCTTACCTTTTGATACCAGTCAATTTTCCCCGAATTATGAATTACATGATCCCATCCGTATCTGTCACAGTCCTACAAACCGTTTTTATAAAGGTAGCGAAACAATCATTCAGGTATGTGAGCAATTAAGTCGCACTGAAAATATTGAATTTATTTTAGTGGAAAACAAACCGTTTGAAGAAGTACGAGCAATCAAACAGGAATGTGATATTCTGATCGATCAGGTACATAACCGCGGAGGATGGGGCTATGGCATGAATTCGGTCGAAGCTTTATCACTGGGACTTTGCTGTGTGACCGAATTAGTCCCACGCTATATTGATTTTATACCGGATCATCCTTTTGTTAATGTCAATGGCGATACTCTT
>DAOWAH010000175.1 GCA_030634675.1 Fidelibacterota bacterium | reverse complement strand
CCGGAGATTCCCAGAAAGTATCTGTTAGATTGAATAAGATGGACCGAATGATAAGTAATCTGGAAGCCTTTGCCAAAGACTTACCAAAGCGAATACAGATTACGCCCCAACCAACTGAATTCAGGAGGAGCCATCTCAACCAATGCGGTGATATGAACCGGTCCATATAAACCAGATGGTTTATATCCCCCACTTTCTTTAACATACAAAAAGTGCCGAAAAATAAAATTCAATTTTTAATGGTTATTAAAATTTTATTCCAGGTTCAGTCATTATTGTTATTATATAATTGTAATGCAATATCTTATGATCATATATCATAATAGTCTATTCATCCCTTGGTTGATTGAGGTAGGTCCCAATACATGACATTTGTCACAGATTGTATTGAAAATGGTTTATTTGGCACAGGGCTTGCTTTAAAGAAATTAATAGCATTTGTGGAGAAACATCATGAAGAAGAAAACAATTATAATAGCCGCAACCTTGACAATGACAGTTGCACTTATTGTTTGCTTGGCGGGCTGTGAAAATAGTACTGTCGTTGGTAATACGACCGATAAACCAGTATTTGGAATTCCAGCCGATCAAATCACTTGGGTTTCCTGGAAACCAGATGTTATAGACCTGCTTAGGAATACTAACTCGCTGAACAAAATCGGTGAGACCGGTCAAATGATCACCATTACCGCTGGTGGCATAGTTGGCGGCAATATTACCTTTGGCAATACGGTTTATGTTCCACCAGGTGCCGTGCCAGCTAATACATATATCGAAGTTGGGGTGGTTTGTGTTGATGGTAAGGAACAATGTGGTTCAGGAATTGACTTTTTGCCGAATATGCAATTTTTAACTGACGTTAAAATAACCTTATCCTGGGAGTCTGTTGATGTAGACAGTCTAAACGTAGACGAATTTGAAGTTTTTTACAGTGACGATGATGGCCTGTCCTGGTTCGAGGTCGATGATCTTGAAATTGACTATGATGCAATGACAATAGCGGTCTGGCAAGATCATTTCACGCGTTATGCTTGGGGATTAAGTATAAGCGCAAATCTGTAATCCGAGACTTGCTCAATTTAAGCAACCAGATTATGTTAAATTCAACACGGATAACAGGAAGGGTGTAGCCAGTGGCTGATAATTCCCTGCAGATTTTCCTCAACCAGGTGTTCACGCTTACCTCGGAACGCTGTGGGCCAATATTTACTGCGAAAATCAACCTGTTGCACAAGGAACGGGAGCGGATTTTAGAAGACAGTTGGAAAGTTGTCTCTCCTGAAAACCTGGATGATCAGGATAAGCAAATTATCTTTCGGGAAATTGACTTTGATACCATGGTTTTTCATGCCATACATTTTATTGATCAAGAGGAATATCCCACCTACCTGTATGAGGTCTGCGAATTGGCGATTGGGTTCGGTCAATTTGAGAAGGCTCAGCGACTTCTATCACTGATCCAGAACCAATACAGTAAATATGTGGATAAGAATCTGTTTCCCAAGGTTCATCAAAGGTTTGGCGATATTGCCTTTTACCAATCGGATTACAAGATTTCCCTGGAAGAGTATGAACGCGCCCTTCAATTATACGCTGATCTGAACAATATTGAGGGTCTGATAGCCATTAAAAATTCAATGGCTGTTGTTAAAACGGAAAAAGGCGAAGTGCAGGTAGCGGAACAGTTGTTTAACGAGGCCTTGACGCTGGCCAAGCGGGAAGGCTTCAATGATCTTCAGCTGAAGATCAGAATGAATCTGGGGAATGTCCTGCATATTCAGGGTTCCTACGCTAAAGCCCTATCCAATTTTCACGATGCTCTGGCTTTGGTTAGCGAGGAAGACCACGTGGCCAGGGCCAGGATCACCCATAATATCGGCATCGTATTCAAATCCCAGGGGGTGAACGACCGGGCCCTGGCTGAATTTGAAAAAAGTATTAAGCTATCCATTAAGGCCAACAATCGTTACCAGAAAGGTCTGTCCTACTTAGAAAAAGCGGAAATCTTGTATCGTACTGGCGACCTGTTATCCAGTACCGCCCTGGCCACTTCGGCCTTCCAGATTTTTTCCACCCTGCAGGACCGTTTAAGTATTGCTGATGTCTATAAGATATTTGGTCTGATTTCCAAAAAACGAAAAGAAAACGAAATTGCTATTTCATACCTGGAACACAGTAAGCGGATTAATCAGGATTATCATAATCCCCTTAATTTGGGCGAAACCCTGTATGAACTGGCGCAGCTATATACCGATGAAGAAAATATCAACGATGCCCTGAAGAATTATAATCTGGCTCTGATTGAATTCGAATCAGTCAATGCCCAGCAGAAGATTAAAGAAGTTCGTCAGGCTATAAGCGGAATTACGACCTAGCTGACTTTAGCCTAAACCCGACAGCGAATGCGGCGGAATTCTAGTTTTAATTATTTCTACCGAAATTTACCCTGATAAATAAAAGCCAACATTTCTGTCGGTGCGACTACCGATTGTTTATTAACTCCCGGGAAAGGTTAATAACCTTCTCAAATGATTATTTTGTTGTATTTTCAGGGGCTTCTGATTAGCTTTATCAAGTATTGCCAGTCATGGATTACCTTCTAACATGAGCGCCGAATGAAAAAAGACGATCAGACCACCAACCTGAGTGCAATATTGAATTATATCAACGATATGGTTCTATATTGCAGCCCGGATTTTAAGGTGCTTGAAAGTAATTCGGCAGCGGAAGTAATTCTGGGGGGTGGAGACAGTATTGTTGGTTCAAAATGCCATGAATTGTTACATCAAAAAACGGAAACCTGTTCCGATTGCCCCTTAGAAGCCACGATTAGCAGTGGACGATTAAAGCATTTGAATTATTTCAATGAGAGTATTGACGAGTATTTTGAGGAACGGACCCATCCGATTATTGAAGATGGTCACCAGCAGGGATTTGTTCTGATGTGCCGCAATGTAAGCGAGATTCGTGAAATAGAGGATAAATTCGCCCAGGATAAAAAAATGGTTGCCATCGGTCAGATCAGTTCCGGTGTGGCGCATGATTTTAGTAATGTGATTATGGGTATTCTGGGACGGATTAAAATCATGCGCATGACCCTGAATATTCCCGAATTAGAGGAACAATTTGAATTATTAGAGCGGTCCGCCCAGGATGGAGCCGAAACTGTGCGGCGGATGCAGGAATTCACCCGCGCCTGGAAGGAAACAGCCTTTGTTGACATCAATCTGCCGGAACTGATCAACGAGGTAATCGCCCTGACGCGGCCAAAATGGCACCAAGCAGCCAAAAAAGACGGACGATTGGTAGAGGTTACCTGCGATCTTGAGGATAATGTCTACATCAGTGGAAACACTTCGGAACTGCACAATGCCCTGACTAATTTGATTTTCAATGCAGTCGATGCCATGCCTGACGGCGGCTTTATTTCGGTTAAATGCCGGAAGAAAAATGACCAGGTCTTAATGCAGGTGAAGGATACGGGAATAGGAATGACTGATGAGATCTTAGAAAAAATCTTCGACCCGTTTTTTACTACTAAAGGTAGTGAAGGAAACGGTTTGGGGATGAGCGAGGTGTACGGTGTCGTAAAACGCCACTCAGGAACGATAGAGGTACAGAGCGATGTTGGTGAAGGTACGACATTCACCCTGACCTTCCCGGTACATATTCCGGAAAAAGTGGTGGTAGAGGAAGTCGTTCTGGAGGTTGGCTCCCTGCGGATTTTGGCGGTGGACGACGATGAATTCATTCTGGAATTCTTTAAGGATGTGTTTGGAGAAATCGGCCATATTACCACGGTATATCAATCACCAGTCGAAGCCATTGAGAATTTTGATCCCAAGAAATATGATATGGTCATCACCGACCTGGAAATGCCAGTAATGAACGGGCAGGAGTTTGCGGAAAAAATCAAGGCCGTGGCTCCTCAAATTCCGATTATCCTCCTGTCGGGATGGTTTATCGACTTGAGCGAAGAAAAAGATCTGGCCATGGCTATCGACTGTACCATAACCAAACCCTTTACCGTAGAGGAAATCCAGCGGGCAATTACCAAGGCTTACTATTTAGCAAAAAAATGAGCTGCATAGGTACGACTGAAATAACCAGCCGTACAGACCGGGTAGTATCCGCCTTCGCAGAAAACCACGGATTTACCCGTGGGACTCCATTATTCAGTATTACTGACCGGATAAAAACAGCGCCAACTCTGCCCACTGGGCGTGCTAGTCAAATCAGGCTCATCTTGACCACAGCGCACCTGATAAGCGGAACAACGATCTCCGAAACGGCAGCCGGCCAGTTTTTCCAGTAAACTGGGTATCTGACCCGGAATAGGCTTTAGCTCCTGGTTATGCTCCAGGGCCTGCTCACATTCCAGTAAAGCTTTGGTATAGGGATGGTAGGGTTGTACCAGGACTTCAGCGGTTGCACCCTGCTCTAGAATTTGCCCACTATACATGACAATCAGTTGCCTGGTCCAGGTTTTGATCAGATTTAAGTCATGCGAAACGAT
>DAOWAH010000356.1 GCA_030634675.1 Fidelibacterota bacterium | reverse complement strand
GTTCATCAGGATTTAATTCAGTGACAAGTGTAAATCTAACCGAAGCCCGCCGCCTCATGGTAGCCTCCCAGATTCGCCGCCGAGGTGTAAAGGATAAACGTGTGCTGACGGCCATGGAGGCCGTACCAAGACATGAATTCATTAACAGTAAGCAGAAATTGTATGCCTACGAAGACAGCCCCCTGCCTATCGGCCATAAACAGACCATCAGCCAGCCTTATATAGTGGCTTATATGACCGAACAGTTGATGATCAAACCGGAGCATACCGTTCTGGAAATCGGTACTGGTTGTGGATATCAAGCCGCCATTCTTTCGGAACTGGCTCAATCAGTAACCTCGGTAGAAATTGTCCCTGAACTAGCCCGGGACGCTTCCGCCCGCCTGAAAAAATTAGGCTATAATAATGTAATCGTACACCACGGCGATGGACGGCTGGGATGGCCGGATTATGCCCCTTACAACCGGATAATCGTTACTGCCGCACCAAACCGGGTACCGGAGGCACTGATTGAACAACTGGACCAGAATGGTCGGATGATAGTACCGGTTGGTTACACCCGGTTTAGTCAGAAGCTGGAAATAGTTGTGAAAGACCGGTCAGGTGTTGTAGAGTACGTCCCCTCCCTGGCTGTGCGCTTTGTGCCCCTGGTCTGATAAAATTTTGTGAATGTTTTGGCTTTAGGCCTCACTGCCAGCACAAAGTCCGGGGATCGGGTTCAACCTTCAGGATTTGTGGACCTATTTTATCAGCGGCGATTTTATTGAAGCAGGTTAAAAGGTGTAAAGCTACCTCGCCGATGCCATCGAAGCCATGCTGTTTGGACAGCCGATAAAGGAAACGACCACCAAGGCTTTCGGCTGCTCGATTAAATTTGCCAGTAGAAATTAGATTGGCTTCACTGCCCGGACTAGGTTGACCACACCGCCAGTCAGCTTGGTCAGCGTCAGCTCATCAAATCCAGCCGCTGTTATCAGACGTTGTAATTCCTCCCGGGGTGGAAAATTATCCACTGATTCCGGCAAGTAGCGGTAAGCTTTTGTACCGGAAATTATTGATCCGATTAACGGGAGTATCCGGTGAAAATAAAAGCGAAACAGTTGTCCGAACACGGGTGCCGTTGGTTGCCCGAATTCAAGAATCAGTAATCTGCCGCCTGGTTGTAGCACCCGTTGGAATTCATTCAAAGCAGCACTATAAAAACCGATATTACGCAGTCCGAACGCAATTGCAACTACCGCAAATTTGTTATTCTTGAATGGCAGTTGCTCCGCAGCGCCAACCACTGTTTCATAAACACTACTTCGGGCAATCATTTTCTGCTCGGCAATCTCCAGCATGGCCGGGCTATTATCAACACCAATTACCGTAATATCAGGGCGCTGTTTTAAAATAGCCAAAGCCAGGTCCCCGGTTCCAGTTGCCACATCTAGAACCGGGCCAACAACTTTAACCGGCAGGGATTTCACCAATTTTTTGCGCCATAAAAAGTCCAACCCGAGACTCAATAAATGGTTCAAAAAATCATAGCGCTGAGCGATGGCATTGAACAGCTCCCGGTTCTGGCGTGTTTTATCCCCGCCTCGATGGATAAATTCAGTCAAGCCCAGCCAGACCCAGTAATTTCAATTCGATCTCCAGCTCTTCCGGGGTAGTAAAATGGATGGTCGTAATACCCATCTTCCGGGCTTGGTCCACATTGACCTGCATATCATCGATAAACAGGCTTTCTTGCGGTGTCGCACCAGCCCGTTCCAGCGCCAGGTTAAAAATTTCCGGCTCCGGCTTGCGACAGCCTTCCAAGTAAGAATATATCTTGCCGTCAACTTGATCAAAAAAGGGATATTTGGGCGTCTGGTAGCGAATGTGGTGATCATTGGTATTGGACAAAAGCCAGACCTGGTAATAAGGTTTTATTTTAGTCAAAATGGTGGATGTCGCCAGTTCCCGGCCAATCAGATTATCCCAGGCTTTGGTAAAATCGGCATCAGTAAGTTCATTATTATCCAAGGCCTTGCGCCAGATATCAAAAAAACGCAATTCATCCATATTGCCTCTTTCAAACTGGAAATAATCTTCCAAGGGAAATGACTTTTCAACTACCTTCCGGCTTAAGCCGCTACGCTCTGCCAGATAATTCACTGTTTTATCAGGTCGCAATTCAAGCAGAACGCCGCCGAGATCAAAAAATACTGTCGTAATCTTTTTCATCTTCATTTTCCGCAAATATATATCTGTAGTTCACTTTCTGTATTCAACGGATTG
>DAOWAH010000223.1 GCA_030634675.1 Fidelibacterota bacterium | reverse complement strand
GAATCCGGCTGCAGTAAATGCAATCAGTGTCTCTGCAGAAAAGTGTATTGGTTTCAATTTAGCAGATGTGGGTGACAGTGAGTTGGTCGCGGTTTTGAGCCGGTTAGCTCCCGGTGAAGCGCGAATTGTTCCGATCAACGGTATCTTGGCTTATAAATGCCGGAAATCGCTATTTCGCAATCAGGGTTTTTACCATCATTTTATTATGATTGAAGAGTTGACCGATGAACTATACAAGTCCGAAAAACGGGCTTACGGCAAAATTATTCGATTGATGTCCCATGAGATTAATAATTCAGTTGGAGCAGTTAATTCGGTACTCGATTCGTTTTTAGCTTATAAGCGCTATCTACCAGCTGAAGATCAGACAGATTTTGAACATGCGATTGATGTGGTTGTTACCCGGAACCGTCATTTAAATCGTTTCATGACAAATTATGCTGAAGTGGTTCGCTTGCCGAAACCAAATTGTGAAAAACATGATTTGCATCATCTGTTGCAAACGGTGGAAACTCTAATGCATGTACAGTGCAGCCGGAAAAATATTGACTGGGTATGGCAATTAGCTTTGATACCTTTTGAGGTAATAATCGATGTCCAGCAATTTGAACACGTACTGGTCAATCTGGTTAAGAATGCAATTGATGCAATTACCTCCGATGGAACGATAACGGTCATTACCACTATTAAGCCGGTTAAGACTTTAATTATTCGAGATACGGGAGGCGGATTTACGCCGGAAGTCAGGAAACAATTGTTTACGCCCTTTTTCAGTACCAAAAAAAATGGCCAGGGAATTGGCTTGACTCTGGTAAGAGAAATCCTGATGAACCACGGATTCAGGTTTGCCCTGGAACGACCTGCTGCTGGTTATACCGATTTTACAATTTATTTTGATTGATTTAGTCTAATAAATCAAGTTGCTGATTTGTTAGAAATCTTGGCTTGTTTTCGTCGACGTTGATAATTTAGTATTTTGGTAATTACCCGCAAGTCGGCACTGGAATCTACATCGATGGCCGCGCCGGCATGGGACAATCCAACTACCAGCATGGATTTGTAATATAGTTGCTCAAATTTTTTGCTGAGCCAGGTGAATGGAATACCACGCCGGTATTGAATCAGAATATTCGCCCCCAGATCTTCGCGGATCAGACGCTGAACGGCCGGGCGCAGTAATTTACGTAATGAGCGTAAATGATTGATCTGTTCGACGGTCGTTCCTTCCAGGTTGGTCAGAGCCAGGCTGGTTAAGCGGACACTGATCCGTCCTCGTTTGTCCAGGTCTATCGGTTGATAATAGTTTTGAGGTTCCATTCCATCAGGGCGCATACGCATGTACGGGCGCGGCATGAACCGGGCCAAGTCGTCCAAAATTGCAGCTTTTACAACCGGTATAATAATGTCATAATCAAGGTAAGTCTGGCTTAGTTCGATAAAATTTTCAATACTTTGTGCGGATGTCAAAGGAGAATCCCCCATCACCAGCAGGACATGTCCTTTACCACCAAAGGCATTATATCCAAGCATCATGTTTTCACCAAAAGATTTTCCCTGTGCGACAATTTCAAACTGGCTGGTCGGAAAATTGGCTTTATCAAGAGCGATTTCCAGCTCCGGCTTGGGACCGATAATTTTCACTTTACCAATAGATGGGGTGCGGCGTAAAGTATTTAGCAGGAACAGGATCAGGGGATATCTTCCAGGTTGATCGTTGATAGTTCCCTCAATTTCACGGATCGTTTTATAACTGCCCATCGGCAGGTAATGTTCACGATAGCGATACATGTCAGTAAAAAAGTTTGCAATATCGTGCAAACGGATATTTTTATGACCACCGGCCAGCACGATGGTTGGGAATTGTTTATCTGATGCTGTTTTTACCATTACTGTGTGAAATTATTGTCTTGGCTCGGCTCCGCTTTCAGCGCGCCGCGTTGGTTAAATGATTAGAAATAAGTATTGGTCTGTTGATCAGGAGATGCCCACTGTAGCAAATACCGATAAAAAGTTACGGCAGATCATTCGATTGAAACAACCATCCAATTGAGTAATGTCAGCAAGCGCAATAAATAAAGAAAATTGCTTTAATCCGCCTTCGCGTACGACTACGGCGGACGAGAAGGGCAGATTAAATTCCCCGCTGCTTGCGGTGGAATAGTGGGTCCAGGGCTTGCCCTGGGGTTCATACCATTGATTCCAGGCGGAATATTAATTGAAAAAATAGCTTGAATTTTAACGGGGTTTTATGAATTTTGTTGTATCAAAGCTTGTATTTTTGCACTCAAGCCTGTTTATCACCATTGCCATCGCAGGTCTATTATTGGAAATAAATGTTGTTGTTGCCCAAATGGGTAATCAGCACTAATGTATTTGTAGCCTATCAGTATCTGACGCGATTTCTTTTTTGAATATGAAAACAATCCTTTATGTTCAAAAGCCGTATGCTTGTCGCTATTTGATAATATGAAATAATCAAAATCGATAGCTATCCCAAATTTCTTGCTAAAGTTACTTTGATAATCAGCCCCTAATTTTGTGTAATGACTATTATGATATACTGATAAACGCTGATACAGCAGAGGTAAATCAATTGAAGTTCTCTGATCCAGATTAGTACCGCCTAAAGAAAAAGCGAAGGCTAATTTTAATGATAATATTCCGCTGGTACTCAATGGTCTACTGACAATTATTTCATTTACAGAAGCAATCATGGCCGGGATATCAAATTCAGGCGATATAAAACCGCCGATACCTTCCTTTGCAATCAAATTAAGCAGCGGTGTCGGATAGTAAAATGAGTGTTTTGACGACAGTAAATGGCCATTAAGAGTGATCCATTGTTTTTTTACCGCTACATTGGGCATTTGTAAAAACACCAGGGGATGAGTCGATATCTGAATAGTCTCGCTAAAACCATAGGATAATGGATTAAACAATCCAATTTCCCATTGGCCCTTTTCTATGATTAAGGCTGAGCCGTTAACCCAGGAAGCCGACTGGTAATTATCAGCGGCAATTAAAATATGGAATGTAGCAGGGAGGATTAGCAGGAATTGAAATATTCTCATTGTGGCACCTCCCAGCGCGCGATTACAGCTACATGATCGGAAGCTTCAACAGCTTCTTTCAAAGTATTGGCTGATCCGGATATCCAACTGGTATTAGTCCACAGATAATCCAACTTTCGGTCCCAAGCCCCATTCCAATCGGGGGTATGGGTAAAATACTGGGCTTCATTTAGACTATAGTCGGTCAATGAAATGGCAGGCAAATACGAATCGTATAATTCTTGTAGCCAGGTAATTTCGGGTTTGAAATAACTACCTTCCCGATGATCATCACTATCTGAATGAAAATCTTCATCATCGCAAGCATCTTCTAAACAATAATCGTCTTTTGTTGCTGTAGGCGGGATCGCATTTAAATCACCACCGGAAATAAATACACCACCGCTACTGACAATATCATCCAGTATCTCAATATATTTATTAATCTGTTTCTGTTTTGTATCATCAGTAGCAAAGGCCGATGAATGGATTCCTACGGCATAAACATTGTCAGTTCCTGGAATTTCTATCCTGGCTTTGATTACATTTCTTCGCAAATAGAAGTATTTTGTCAAGGCATCCATATCGCCACGCAGTGGTAATTGTAAGAGCTGAGCAAAAGTTATCGGCCAGCTTGACAATATT
>DAOWAH010000117.1 GCA_030634675.1 Fidelibacterota bacterium | reverse complement strand
TAATCAAATCCCAGATGAGTATCGGAGAAAAAAAGAATTCTGATCATGAAGGTGATTTGTAATGATCCGGCTAACGCCTTACAATCTGGATTGAATATACCACTGATCAGATGTTCGAGCCTAAAAATGGGACAACTAATTAAGGAGAAAACGGTCTAAACGAGTATTAAACCTATTCAGGACAGGAGCAAGCATGTCAAATATCAAATCTATACTATTTCTAATACTGATTGTCGGTTTATATGGTCAGTCAGGCCACGCCGGATTGGTAACAGAGGAGCGCGCGGTGTCTGAATTCAATGCCGTAAAGCTTCGCGGTACTGGGACAGTATACCTCAGTCAGGGTAATGAAGAAACATTAACGATAGAAGCAGCTGAAGATATACTGCCTTATATTGATTCACGTGTATCGAACCGTACATTAATATTGGGGAAGAAGCGGAATTTCCGGGGCTGGGGCCGGACCGGACCGATTAATTATTATCTTAAGATGAAGGATATCGTCGGCCTTAATATCTCAGGGTCGGGCAATATTATTTCTGAAAAAGTCAAGTCGGATGAATTACGCCTTCACATCAGCGGTTCTGGCGACATTGAAGTCGATAAGATTGTTGCCAATGAGATATCCGTTTACATATCAGGTTCGGGGGAATGTCAGCTAAGTGGTAAATCCGATTATCAGGATATTCACATCTCTGGTTCCGGTGATTATAAAGCCAGTAAATTAAAGAGTGACCAGGTTGACGTGTCAGTCAGTGGTTCGGGTGATGTGACTGTTTGGGTAGATGATAAATTGGATGTTCATATTAGTGGCAGTGGAAAAGTTGGCTACTATGGTCGTCCTGCGGTTTCAACTCAGTCCAGTGGTTCGGGGCAAACCTTTCATCTGGGAGACCGTTAATAGCGACCCTTAAATTTTTCTTGGGGATATTTCTCACCATTTTTCAGCATTTTGCTTCGAATAGCCGAACTGATATCAATATTATGCCGATTGGCAAAAGCCAAAGCATAAACAAAAATATCAGCCAGCTCATCCTCAACATCCTGCCGTACTTTGTTATCATTTAGTGCATCCCAAGCTGCCTCACTCGTCTGCCATTTAAAAATGTTCATCAATTCGGCGGCTTCAATAGCCAAAGCCATTGACAGGTTTTTGGGACTGTGAAATTGCTCCCATTCCCGGGCCTGGATGAAATTTTCAATAGAATCTTTTATAGTTTGAATAGTTGTATCGGAATCATTATAGGTACCAGTCATTGCATCTTCCTGAAGTATTTATTTGATTAATAACATTTTTTTGGAATCATGGTAGCCGGGGTTGGGTGCGTTCACCAACAACTGATATATGTACACACCAGTACTCAATTTTTCACCACGAATGTTTTTACTATCCCAATTATATTGATGTATCCCTGCCGGTTGCCAATCTTCAATGCAGCTAAGCACCAATCGGCCGGTAATATCATAAATATTGAGCGTTACCCGGGACTTCATTGGCAGGCGATAGCTGATAATTGTATTGGCATTAAACGGATTAGGATAATTCTGATCTAACCTGTAATCGGTAGGAAGCCCTGCCTGATACCCATCAACAGCCACACCCTGTAGCAACGAAAATTTTACTGCGTCGGCCCTGATAACGGGTCCAGTGGTATTTTGTCCCTCATCCTTAACCTGAACTATAACCGGTTGATCGGCTGGCAGGTTATATTCACCCAGTAATATCCAATTTCCACTGGAAGTATTCTGGTTAATAATAATCGTATCAAGCACTGATCCATTGACAATTACCGAATACACAGCCCGATCAGTGGAGTTGACGGTTGTAGGTACAATTTCATATATCGCATATAAACCTGCATAAGGCATTGAAATTGTGAAACGGGCGCTGGCACCATTTCCCAGATAAGCATAGCGGCTGGTTCCTCCCCAGGCCTGAGCCACACTGTAATTCCAGGCGCCGGTTTCACTGTAGCAGCATTCATCCTCATTATCAATAATCTTGAAGAATGGTTCTACAAAAACCTGCAGAGGCAACCGGAAAACAGGTGTATGGGAATCATCACTACTGACAACCAGTGTATCGACAATCAAACCAAGCTCTTCGGTAAATACCTGAATACTGATAGTATCGGATGACATTCCGGATATTTGTAAAGGGAAGACCGCATCAATTATAATAGCCGGCGAACTGACTGTGATGGCTGATATGGTTAAGTCGTTCAATCCCAGATTCTGAATGCTTAAAATTGCCTCCGCCGTATCTCCGGCACTGATCGATCCGAAATCAAGGAGATCATTACTGATATTGATATCTCTCTCACGCACCAGAGCCGAAAAACGAACCACATCGGCCACCAGAATCTGTGTTCCGGTCTGGTTAGTTCCCGTTCCAAATAATTCGACATAATCATCTGATCCGGCGGTGAATTCACTGGTTCCAAGGTAAAACCAATCGTTGAAAATTGGATAGTTAGTCAGGCTAATCGTATCATCGTTGGCAGCTGTATGAACAATATAGACAGGGGTCACATAATCTGTACCCGCATCCGGAACTTGGACAAATAGATTATATAATCCAGTTTGAACTATTTCCGGGGTCCAGCGCGCCCTGGCCATTTCACCAAACCCCAGGTAGGCAACCTGCGCTTCAACTCCCCAGGCTGCATCTGATGTTGTTGACCAGGTCCCGGTGATTACACTAAATCCATCACTTTCATCATCAAGATATATATCATCAGCCCGGTAATACAGGAATTCCGTTGTTAGATTACCTGCCGTATCGATAGCAGCAACACTTACCTTGGCCACAATTCCCGGATCAATCGTCTCCTGGGTTTGCCATTGATTAGCACCAGTTGCTGCGCAGGCAAAAACATGGTACTGTTCGTAAATATCCTTAACTGCTACAAAGGGCGCCGGTTGAAACAGGGGCTCATTAGATGTCAGTGTGTACCTGACTTCGCTTCCGACCGATTCTTCAGCAATCAGGATTTCGGGAGCAATAGTATCCTGAGTACCCAACCAAAGTTGCATGGCTTCTACGGCAGTGCAATAGCGAAATTCAACGCCAGGATAGTCATTCTCAGCCTGGTGAGCCAGATTGTCAATCAGGGCAATATTATCCAGAAAATCACTTTCCGGCAGATGTCCCCAAAGACAGGCTACCTGATCAATCCCCTGGGAAGCCTGGTAAAACAATGTATCCATCAAATTCTGATTGGGCACCCGCCAGAAATGGGCCGAGCGCAGGTTCCAACCACGATCACCACCAGGTAACTGATAATTAGTTTCTGATGGTTGATAGGGAATAAAGTTTGAGGTAGCTAGAGACCAGTCGAAGGTATTGTCCAACGGTTCTTCAGTATCAATCCGTACGGCCGGATAATCATTATGCATGCTGAAGGGAAACAGATCATTGATCACCGCCTGCCAGCCGTTGTCCATATAATGCCAGCCACTGCGGTAGGATACCGGAAACACATTCTCTTCCAGCAGATAGGTAGCCAGGGTATAATCCCAATCTTTGCGGCATTCATCATAAGTCAATGACTGGTTCCAGAAATAACGACCGTCCTGATTATAATCGGTCCATTTGAAAGTATGGTAGTGCAACGATAACTCATCGCCATTAGCCTGTACATTGACCCCATGATATTTCTGCATCAAGTTCAGGGTCATTGTATTCGCCAGGGGCATATCCCGGTTGGTGGCGTAGCGGAAGATATTACCGCCCATCATCCACCAGGTCAGTTTCACTGGTTGCCCAAATGAATCAACAAATTGTTGCCGAAAAGCAGGATCCATCACTTGGTAGGCATTTCTAGCTGGATCGGTATATAGTGACAAATTATAGGTATTTTCATAACGGGAAACACTCATTCCATCCCAGATGGCGGTATCGGATCCAAGCACCAGATATACCTTACCAAGAGCCCCGGCCAGGGAGTGAAAAATAATTAGTATACCAAGGAAAAATTGAAAAGACCTTTGGTTAACTTGGGTATTCCGCATGCAAATCATAATCCAATCTCGCTTAATAAACTCGTTGCACCGCTATATTTTTCCAGAATCCATAAAACATAGCGGATATCCACGGCAATCGAACGACTATAGGCTTCATTCCAGGCAAAATCATTGATTGTTGCTTCGAAAGCCCGATCAAAATTGATCCCCACCAATTGCCCTTGGGAGTTGAGTACAGCACTACCGGAATTACCACCGGTAGTGTCCATATTGTACAGAATCCCCACCGGTACGCTTTGGAGCTCAGGATGTTCATACCGGCCAAAATCCTGGTTTTGGTACAGGGTAAGGATTTTTTCTGGCAGGTCGAAGGGCGGTTTGCCGGTGTTCTTCTCGATCACACCATTCAAGGTGGTAATCGGGTATTGGAAGGTGGCATCAGCCGGTGAATAGCCTCTGATATGACCATAAGTAAGACGCAGGGTTCCGTTGGCATCGGGCACGAAATCAGCCGCCCTAAATTCCTTCTTTATGTCAATCAATAACCCATGCAAACGATCGAACTTACCGGAACGTGTATCAGCAATTTCCTTTTGTTGCTGGTAGACCGGATACAGCGCTACGGCCAGTTGAATGAAAGGATCCTTGATGGCGGCAATTTCACCGGCCGACAGTTCCATTAAACTGCGCACGTAGTTTGGATCGCCCAAGCGGGATTTTGCCAGTGATTTAGTAATATAACGGTTGATCCGCTTCACCTGCTTATTGCTGCCAGCAATTTTATTCACTGGCGGAATATGGTAATCAGGTGGCAAAGTGGCGCAGAATTCAAACATATTCTGCAGTCGCGCCTGATCTGCGGCAGCATGGAAGTTTTTCAGGCCTAAAAACAGCCTTTCCAGGGTACGATCCAGATTGCGATCCTGGTATTCCGATTCGCGCTCAAGATCATCCTTTTCCAGTTCCAGGCTCATATCATAAACCGTATAGGCCGTATTTAATAACACTGAACTGCGCTTTAAATATTTTAAAGCAAATTCATAATCCGCACGCTGACGAATTTCATCGTACAGAACCTCAATTTCTTTCAATATTGTGCCGTACTTGGATTGCCGCTCAGGATCAGCATTAATAAACGTTTGTAAGGCCAATTCTTCTTGCCGTTTCCGTTCCAATAATCCGATTCTTCGAATTCCCTGTAATTTCCCACGGTAGTTTTTCATCGTATTGGATAAACCCTTGATATGCGAAGCCAGCTTCAAGGCTACTGCACGGTCGTTTTCACCAATACTTTCCAGCACGGTAATTTCCCAATTATAAAGCTTAACTACGGCCGGCAGGCGTACTTCATATTCATAAGCAAGATAGTGGGATGTGCGATGGCGATAGGTCCTACCCGGGTAACCAAGAATAAAAACGAAGTCTTCATCATTGACTCCTTCCGGCGCCACTGATATTACCCGCTTGGGCTGGTAGGGAACATTTTCAGGGGCGTATTCAGCGGGACTGCCATCGGGTGCCATATAGACCCGCATGAACGAAAAATCACCAGTATGGCGGGGCCAGATCCAGTTATCTGTTTCGCCTCCGTAATTACCAATTGATCTGGGCGGTGCATATACCAGTCGCACATCTTTCAGATAGGTATAGATGAACAGCACATACGTCTTACCAATAAACATCTCGGCGATTTCAGCCCGTTTTCCCAGTTGTTCCGCTTCAACCTGTTTTTCAAGCTCACTAATTCGTTTTTCAAGTGCTTTAGTCCGGTCAGCCGGGTCATTATCGTCGGTTATTACGCTCAATACTTCTTCTGAAATGTCCCGATATGATTCGGTTATGCGTACCTCATAACCCTCCGCCCGGATTTCATCAGCTCTGGTAGGAGCCAGAAAACCATTTTGCAGATAATCGGCTTCCGGTGTGCTGGCTTT
>DAOWAH010000293.1 GCA_030634675.1 Fidelibacterota bacterium | reverse complement strand
TATTAATCAAACGAACTTCCGAATGGACAGCTTCTTCCAATTCCTTCTGGAATATCTTTAAATCTTCCAGAATAGGGCGGGTAACTTCTTTCAGGTTTATTTCAATTTTACGCATCTATATTATATCACTGATGAAGCATCCTCTAATTGATTTTTTCGTTTATTGACCAGCCAGGATACACCGATGCTGAATTCATATAAACCCCATAACGGAATTGACATGATTATTAGACTGACCGGATCAGGTGGAGTAATAATCGCTGATAACAATAGTATGACTACAATGGCATAACGGCGATAATGCCGTAAAAAAGCCGGGGTTAATAATCCGATGGCGGACAGGATAAATACTAATACCGGCAGCTCGAAGATCACTCCACTGCCAAGCATCAGCATCGTAATAAAATTGAAATAGTAATTAATTGAAAAATTGTTCTCAATAAACTGATAGCCCATTCCGGTGAAGAATTGAATCGAAAAGGGAATAATTATGAAATAAGCAAAGGCAACACCGGACAGAAATGCCAGAAAGGTGAAAATGATCAGTGGGGAGACATATTTTTTTTCCTGAACATAAAGACCGGGGGCGACAAATTTCCAGATCTGATAGGTCAATACAGGAATTGCTAATATGATACCTCCCACCAGTGCGATTCCCCACTTTATCATGAACATCCCCTGCACCGTCAAGACTTGCAATTGCATATCGCCTTTCACCGTTTCAGTTGGTTTGATTAATAGGACAATGATTTGGTCAATAAAGAAATAAGTGATACTGGCTCCAATGAGAATAGCGATTAACGACCTTACAATACGCCAGCGTAATTCTTCCAGATGATCCAGAAATGGCATTGAACTACGGTCGTTTACGCTTTTTTTCATTGCCCGTACCTATGAATTCCTGCGCTAATTGTTGCGGGGAGGTTTCGACTGTATCAAGGTTTTTCGTGGCCAATGCCAACTGGTCCAAACGCTTGGATGTCCAAAAATTACGAATTAATCTATCCTGAATTATTGACAGAACGCGGTCCCGGTGATGTGTTAATCGTTTATGGTTGAATTGATTACTTGCTTTCTGATCATCTATAAATTTAAATATTCCCTGGTATAAATCCTCAACCCCTTCCCCCGCATTTCCCACTGTATTGAAAACCGGAGGTTCGGAATTATCAGAATGCCTTGCCGTATGCAGTATATTTTTAAGAATTTGTGCTAACCGACCGGCTCCATCCCGATCCGATTTGTTGATCACAAAAATATCGGCAATTTCTATCAAGCCTGCTTTCATTAATTGAATTTCATCACCTGATTCAGGTACCAGGATTAATATTGTCACATCGACGGCTTTGGCAACATCATGCTCAGCTTGGCCTACACCGACGGTTTCATAAATTATGACATCCTTGCCACTGGCAGCCAGTACATCGCCAACCTCTTGTGCTTTACGGGTCAACCCCCCCATATCACCACCGGAACTCATGCTGCGGATGAAAACAGAATCATCCCAGACATAGCGGTTCATCCGTATACGATCACCTAACAAGGCTCCTCCGGTGAACGGACTGGTAGGATCCACTGCCACAACCCCAACAGACATTCCCTGTTGAATAAAATGCTGGATCAGTTGATCGGTTAAAGTACTTTTTCCAGCACCTGGCGGACCGGTCAAACCAATGCGTAATGCTTGTTTGCTTCGATCATATAAACCGGAATAGAAATCCGCGGAAAATTCGCGGTTATTTTCTATTCGAGAGATAACCCGGGATATTATACGATGGTTATTCGCACGAATACCATTCAGGTAGGAATCATCCATGCAAAAAATTTACTGCGTTAAAGGTTAGAAAAAATCAGGTAAAAACGCGTCGAAAATGATTAAAATTAGGGACCGTTAAAGTTTTACCTGACCGATGCAAATATCCTTTTTCTTCTAACAGCTTCAGGGTGCGGGAAACCGTCTCACGTGAAGTCCCGGCCATATTGGCAATATCTTGCTGATAGGGCAAGTTTCGGATTTTTACCTCGCCATGTTTAATAACACCCAGTTCTTCCGCCAATCTTATAAGCGTAATAGCGATCCGTTTCTCGGCATCACTTAATGAAAGGCTTTCAATCTGTTGATCACTCTTTCTCAGTCGACGGGTTAGTTCTTCCAGCAGACAAATCGCTATTCTTGGGTACCGTTCCAGCAAACCGAGAAATTCACCTCTGTTCAGAACCATTACTTCTGCATCCTCGATTGCTACTACATTGGCTGAGCGCGTTTCACCATCAAGAAGTGACATTTCGCCGAAAAACTCGCCTTCCCCCAGCATCGCTAAAATTACTTCACGGCCATCTTCACTTAAACGAGTGATTTTCACACTTCCCTTTGATAAGACAAAAAACGAATCTCCCAGAGCCTCTTCCATTAAAATCATCTGTTCCTTGGAGTAACTGCGCACCTGCATCAGATCGGAAATTTTGACTAAAATATTGTCCTGAAGCTCGGAAAATATCGGGACAGTTCTTAGAAGTTCTATTTTATTCATAATGATTTTGGCTTCTCTTGATTTGATTCAACTCACAATTCCCACAAGAAAATTTAACAAAAACTATGATTAACACTAACAACAAATAACATTTTCTGCCGGACTTAAAATGATATCAATCTATTAATCCGACAGACAATTATTTTTTTAATTTTTACCGGGCTGCCGATAAAAAGAAAACCCCTCATTTTCAGAGGGGTTTTCATTAATTCCGGATTAATAATCCATTCCGCCCATTCCTCCGGGAGGCATGGGAGGAGCAGCCGGTTCCTTTTCGGGAATTTCACTTACTACTGCTTCGGTAGTCAGCAATAAACCAGCTATTGATGCAGCATTTTCGACGGCAACGCGAGCAACTTTGGTGGGATCGATGAT
>DAOWAH010000129.1 GCA_030634675.1 Fidelibacterota bacterium | reverse complement strand
GTCTACTCAATTTCTGCCCGGACAATAAGTGTAGAAACCGGACAGATAATTCGTGTAGCAACGTACGATCATATGGGCGAATTAGGTGATTTGCTACGATTCGGTATGAAAAATGTTGCTTTGGTTTTATCCGGAGAAAAATATCGGACAGTTTCACCTTCGACCATTCCAGTTATGCCTCAAGAGCAAAAAGTAGCTAAAAGTACTCCGGATAGTGGAATTAGAGCTAGAGGTATTAGTATAAATCCGGCGGGGATTGTTTCTCAATTATTTACGTCTTTCCAATTATATGGATTAATGTATGAGCAATTTGTAACTCCAAGCATAGCCTTGTCTTTGAGGTTAGACTATCTTATTTATTATGAAGAATGGGATGAAGGAGATTATTATGGGGAATTTTCTGCAGAAGGATTTAGTTTAGGAGCAAGCCTACTATACTATTTTTCTAATACGGGAGAGATGAACGGTTTTTATGGTGAGGTAGCGGTTGAATTGCTGTCTACTTATTGGGAAGACATTGAATACGATCAGTGGGGTGATGAATACCTCAGCGACGAGGGTCAAGGTGGTTTTGCTCTTGTAGCGGGTGGTGGCTGGAAAATACCAATTAGAGAAAAATACTATTTTAACCCGCATCTGTTAATAGGCATCGGTTCAATGGATGAAGTAAAGTTTATTGCTTTCCCGGCTCTCTCAATTGGTATGAAATTTTAATACATTTCATATCCGGTTGCAGGTAAAAACCAGCCTGTTTGAATACATCGAAGTGTTTTATAATCGATTCAGGAAGCACTCGGCCCGGGGATATAAATCCCCGGTATAATATGAACAATTTTCCTACAAGCAAACAGTATGACTTTTCATACCATCCATTTTATTGTTGCATGATCAATATTCGTACAAATTTTAGGGGTAGACCATTTCGGCTGGGTATGTGAAACTTCATGTGGAAATAGCGGTGATATAATGTTAATATTTGGTCACGTATCAAACTCAATTTAAAGGAGTTTCTATGAAATGCAACGTAGGTAAGACTGATCGAATGATCAGAATCGGGCTGGGTTTAGCCATCTTGGTTACCCATTATATTTATTATGCCGTTACCGGCTATTATTGCGTTTGGGCCAATATCGGCTGGATACCGTTGTTGACTGGCTTTTTCCGATGGTGCCCCACATACATACCATTTAAAATTAATACCGCTAAGTCAGATAGCGACTGATAAAGGCTTTATTGTTTTCGGGGGGAAATGACCATAGTTTTGCTGTGAGCTATGTGTTCGTTTTGACTAAGGCAGGGCACGGCAATTGAAAAGCGCTGGCTATCTAATCAGGTAGGCCTGAAGAACATTCTATATGGATTAAAGCAGGTTGTGCTGGTTAGCAATCTATCATTTCGCAAACTTCTGATTTATTTTCCAGCTCAATAGTAACGTGTTCGATTTTGAATTTGCTGAAAATATTCCGGACAGTTTGCTTGAAAGACACCGCCTTTGAGTAATCCCAATTATTGTTGACAACAATATGGATTGAGGCGATGTGCTTTTCACCATCCAGTGACCAGATGTGGGTGTGATGGACCGAACTCACCGCCTCTAATTGCACTAAATCAGCCTCCAGCCGATCAATATCAATGCCCGGTGGAACGGCCTGCAAGAAGATAACAATAGTTTCTTTCAAACGTTTTAAAACATTCCATAGAACAAACAGAGTGATCAAAAGTGAGAGAATAGTGTCAAGGATTGTTACGGGCCAGAAATACATCACAATGCTGATAACAAATATCGCGGCCCAGCCTAAAACATCTTCGATTAAATGCCAGGTTACAACCCGTTCATTCAGCGTTGTTCCACCTCTTAAGCGCAGAACCGAGACGCCATTCACCACCATTCCAAGGATCGACAGATAAAACATACCGACCACGTTAACCGGTTCGGGGACCAATAGGCGGGGGATTGCTTCGGATAAGATAAAAACCGATCCGGCGATTAATATGATACCATTTATCAATGCCGACAGCAGCGATAAACGGCGGTAACCGAAGGAGAAGCGCCGGTCGGGTTTTTTAAGAGATAATTTTTCGAGATACCAGGCTAATCCCAGGGAAAGACTATCACCCAAATCGTGCAATGCGTCCGAGAGAATGGCGATACTGTTAGTAAAAAATCCGCCGATAATTTCCACGATAGTGAAGGACAGGTTCAGAAAAAAAGCAATCCGGATATTCTGGGATACGTGATTGTGATTATGATTGCCGGACATGTGATTCAGTTGTTAAGCAAATATTGATAGCTTGAATTTGATTATGGCAGGGATAATACTCCCATTAATTTCTTGTTTACTGAATATCCGGGTTTAATGATAAGTTAAGTACGATCCTGTGTTAATTTCGCGCTTATGATTCTAATTAGTCCGCTTTCGCTCCGATGAAACAGAGCTACGGCAGTTGATACAGAAGTGATGGAAGGTAAAAAATTGAACTGGCAAAAATTATTCGATACCACCAGACTCGGAAAAGCAGCGGATCAAAGTGCGGCGGGCGAGTTTTCCCGTAATCATTTCGCCCGCGATTTTGATCGGATAATATTTTCGACCCCTTTCCGGCGTTTGCAAGCTAAAACTCAGGTTGTCCCGCTGCCGGACATGGATTTCATCCACACCCGTCTGACCCACAGCCTGGAAACATCCAGTATCGGGAGGTCAGTCGGCCGATTGATTGGCATGGCATTAATTGAGCGGGATTCGGAATATTTCAGGTCAATCGGCATTCGGCCGTCAGACTTCGAATCAGTGATCGCCGCTGCCTGTATCGCCCACGATATTGGCAATCCACCCTTTGGTCACTCCGGTGAGAAGGCCATCTCCGAATATTTTGAAACCGGCAGGGGTGTGCAGTATCTATCTGATTTAACCGATCAGCAACAAGCCGATCTGATTAGTTTTGAAGGCAATGCCCTGGGGTTCAGGATATTGAGTCATTCTCTACCAGCCCAGACCAGCGCCCCCGGCGGATTGGGTCTGACTTATGCCAGTCTAACGGTATTTATGAAATATCCGAAAGCTTCCCGGCCGGTAATATCCGGTAGTAAGGCCAGCGAAAAGAAATATGGCTTTTTCCAGGCGGAACAGAAAATCGTGCAGACAATTGCCAATGCCGTGGGACTGATACCCAAGAATTACGGAACCAAAGGCAACGAGCGGTACAGCCCTCCCCTCGCATTTCTGGTGGAAGCGGCCGACGATATTGGTTATTTGATCATCGATCTGGAAGATGGCTATAAACGGGGTTCGATTGCCCGTGATGAGGTATTGGAATACTATTTTACCCTGTTCGGAGCAAACCAGCCGCCGGACATAGCGAAGAAACTGAAACAGATCCATGATCCCAAAGAACAGGTAGGTTATCTACGGGCCCGGGTGATCAATCATTTGATAAAACGTATTGCGGATAAATTCCTAATTGAGGTTGACAATATCCTAACCGGCCGGTTTGATGAAGAGCTTATTTTTTCAATCCCGGAAGGTACGGTCTTGAAAGAAATAGAATCTGTTTCCATCGAAAAGATTTACAATGCCTTGGATATTGTGGAGGTGGAAGTGGCCGGTTACGAGGTAATCACTGGCCTGTTGGATATTTTCATCAAAGCCTTGTATAATGAAGGCAGCCGTTATAAAAAAGTCCGCCGTTTGATCCCCAACCAGTATCTCGCTCCTGGCCGCAAGAATTTTAAAGACCGCTACGAGGGTTTATTGAGCATCACCCAGTTCATTGCCAGCATGACCGATTCCTATGCGGTTGAGCTATTCCGGAAGATGAAGGGTGTTACGTTGTAAATCTATGGTAGGGACAACTCTCAAGAGTTATCCCTACGGAATAATTTCATTCATTTATAACCAGTTTGTCGATATCGCTGAAGGTATCGTAGGAGGGGGTGATCACCCGATCGCCGGGATTCAGGGCTGTTAGGAATCACGCAACATTGCGTGAGTGGTTTTATTACTAGTGATATAGCTCATTTGGCAACCAAATAAATAATAAAGTTGTCTTAAATTCGATGGGCAGCCTGACCTTATTAATTCAAATCAAAATTATAAATCAATCATGGAGCTTAGTATGCGTTTAGCAAAATTAATCCTGTTAGTGTTAATTACTGTTCTTTTTTCCCAGGAACAAACCCAGATTGGCAATCTGATTATGGAAAATGTACCTGAAATACCCGACGAAGTGAAGCAGCGGACCCAGCAGTATCGAAACGTACGATCCGCTTCTTTCCGTTCCTGGGATCCACGTGGTTCCGGGATGCTGATCGGTACCCGGTTTGCAGAAACCACCCAACTGCATTATGTGGAGCAGCCACTGGGTGTTCGCCAACAGATCACTTTTTTCAATGAACCGGTTGGTGGGGGATCATTCTGCCCGGATTCTGATAAACACGGTTTTTTGTTTAGCAAGGATATCGGCGGTAACGAATATTATCAGATTTTCTATTTTAATCTAAAAGATGGATCCCATCAAATGCTCACCGATGGCGAATCACGCAACGGTCTGGGACCCTGGTCGGAAAAAGGTGACCGTTACGCCTTTACCAGCAATATGGGCAATGGTATCGATATGCAGATTTATATTGGTGATCTGAAAGGCAGTGAGCCGATACAAGTAGTTACTGAACCCGGTTACTGGGTTGCAACCAGTTGGTCGCCGGATGATACAAAACTGCTGGTTGTACGGTATGTTTCCATCACCGAATCCTATGTCCACATTATTGATTTGACAACAGGGGAAATGACCGAAGTTAATCCCAGCGACAAAAAAATTGGTTATGGTGGCGCGGCTTTCAGTAAAGACGGCCAAGGCATTTACCTGACTTCCGATGAAGATACCGAATTCAAACATCTGCGCTATTATGATCCCGCCACTGGTAAGTCCAAACTAATAACGGGTCATATTCCCTGGAATGTGACTGGTTTTACCCAATCCGATGATGGTAAATATCTGGCCTATCTGACCAATGAAGATGCTATCTCAAAGCTCCATCTGATTCGTACCAAAGACAATAAAGAAATACCATTACCGGCTTTACCAATCGGTGATATCGGCGGTCTCAGTTTCCGTTCCGATAATCGTCACCTGTCCCTGTCCTTTGATAACCCACAAACCTCTGGTGATATTTATGCCATTGATATTAAAAAGAAAAAACTGGTACGCTGGACCAAAAGTGAGGTTGGGGGATTAAATACGGAAAAATTTGTAATGCCGGAATTGGTTCATGTGGAATCCTTCGATGGATTGACTGTCTCGGGCTTTTTATTCAAACCTGATAAATCAGGACCCCATCCGGTGGTTATCTACATCCATGGTGGACCGGAAAGCCAGTACACACCCTATTTCTCATCCACTTTTCAATACTGGATCAACGAACTTGGTCTGGCGGTACTGGCCACCAATGTCCGCGGTTCGGATGGTTATGGCAAGACCTTTTTGCAATTGGATAATGG
>DAOWAH010000405.1 GCA_030634675.1 Fidelibacterota bacterium | reverse complement strand
TCGGGCGGACCGGTCAGGGTTTAGGAAAATTAAAACAGGCTATAGCCCGGGTTGCCACTACTGGAACGGATAAGCGCGAAATAAAAATACCTTATCCGCGGGAACTGGAAGAGGAGATTTCCAGCCTTACCAATGAGCTGGCTTACCGCAAAATTGCCCGGGGACGTTTGCGCTGGCGGGCTGTCAAGCTTTTCGAACGGGATAAAACATCGACTGAAAAACTTGCGGTTTTACCTGATTCGAAAAATTTACTGGCGCAAATTGAAGCTGCCATCCAACGGATCGAAGGTATCTATAAAGAAACCAGCAGGGCTATCATCAGTCATGCTCGTTATGGTTTTATACAGGGTGCCCTGCGGGAATGTGTGCGCCAAACCAAAACCACGACATCTGATTACAGTCGGCGAATCGATAAAGTGTTGACTAATAAATGGCTGGGTTTGCCGGTATTCGCCGCGATATTGTGGTTGATGTTTCAACTGACTTACACGATCGGCGCCTATCCCATGGATTGGATTGACTCCGGGGTGGCCTGGTTGATGTCAACATTGGGGCGATTATTGCCGGTGGGTATGCTGTCCAGCCTGATCGTTGACGGTGTCATTGGCGGTGTGGGCGCCATCGCCGTGTTTTTACCGAACATTTTTATCCTGTTCTTTGTCATTGCACTGCTGGAGGATAGCGGCTACATGGCCCGGGTGGCTTTTATCATGGATCGGGTAATGCACTCGATTGGCCTCCACGGTAAAGCTTTCATTCCCATGATTATGGGCTTCGGCTGCAACGTACCGGCCATTATGGGCACCCGGATACTTGAATCACGCCGTGACCGAATCTTGTCAATTCTAATCAATCCGTTCATGAGCTGCTCAGCCCGTTTCCCGGTTTACGTGTTGGTGGCCGGCGCCTTTTTCCCGCAGCAGGCTGGCACAGTGATTTTCAGTTTGTATGTGCTGGGTATTCTGGTGGCAATCGGATCAGGAAAACTTTTTAGCCGTACCATCCTGACCGGCCTGTCGCGACCCTTCGTCATGGAATTGCCGCCCTACCAGCGGCCTACAGCCCGCTCTCTGATTCTGCATACCTGGGAAAGGGGAATTATTTTCATCCGCAAGATGGGGACGGTAATTCTCACCGGCTCAATCCTGATTTGGGCTCTGGGATATTTCCCCCGGAATGTGTCGCTTTCCAAGGACTATTCATTGGCGGAAAGTAAAATACTGCAGCAGTCGATGGTAAATCAGCAGGAGATCGATTTACGCTTTGAACAATCTGTTGCCAGCAGCAGCGACCGTTATTCTTCCTTGTTGATACCATTTGATGAAAGTAGCGAATACCAGTTGCTGGTCCGGCAAAAAATAGCGCTTTATGATAATACTAGCGCTAATCGCGATTCACTTATTAATGATCTGCGCTACGAGCGAATGGCGGAAACGGTGGAGCAGAAATGGATTGGCCGTCTTGGTAAATTGATTGAACCGGTGGTGGCACCCCTGGGATTCACCTGGCGCGAAAGTGTTGCTCTGGTGACCGGCTTTGTAGCCAAGGAAATTGTTGTATCAACCTATGGTGTTCTTTTCGGAGTAGGGAGCGATGTGACCGAGGAAAATGTTGGAATCATTGAAAATTTGCGAAAATCAGGAATGACACCGCTTGTCGCGTTGGCCTTTCTGGTATTCACCTTGCTGTACACCCCTTGTCTGGCAACTGTCGCAGTTATCAAGCGGGAAACCGGAAGCTGGGGTTATACGGCTTTTTCCGTTATTTATTCGCTGATCCTGGCTTGGCTGCTGGCCTTCGGCGTTTATCAGATTGGATCGTTATTGCTTTAGTTATCAACAGAAGTCAACAAAGGGGACGAAG